>JAQVHG010000225.1 GCA_028696365.1 Methanofollis sp. | reverse complement strand
GGACGGGCGGCCTACGAGATCGTCGTCGAGGTCCGTCGCCAGTTCAAGGAGATCAAGGGCTTGATGGAAGGGAAAGCAGACCCGGACTATGAGTCCTGCATCACCATCTCCACTCACTCTGCCCTCAAAGAGATGATTGCACCAGGTCTCCTCGCCATCGTTGCCCCGATCCTCGTCGGTCTCGTGCTCGGCAAGGGTGCCCTCGGCGGTCTGCTCGCAGGGTCACTTGTCTCAGGGTTCATGCTCGCCATCACCATGGCAAATGCCGGTGGCGCCTGGGACAATGCTAAGAAATACATTGAGATGGGTAACTACGGCGGCAAGGGCTCTGACGCCCACAAGGCCAGTGTCACCGGCGACACCGTCGGCGACCCGTTCAAGGACACCTCAGGTCCGTCCATCAACATCCTGCTCAAGTTGATGTCCATCGTGGCTGTCGTCTTTGCCCCGATCTTCCTCTAATCTTTTTTTCTTTTCAGGTCCCAGAATATGGGGCTATAGAACCAGGTATGAGTCAAGGGTGTGTCTCACGCACAGATGTGAGCGATGGACGATAAGGAGGAGATCCTTACTCTCTGTCGTATAGGATGAAGAGTGGAACCAGAGGGAAGATCATGACGACAGGATGTGATCCTCGATCGACTCTGTAGAAAACCCCGTCCATTAAGATCCCCTGGATCACGATTAGACCGGGAAGGCAAAATTGATGGAACTGAGGAAAGATTTGCCATTCCTATCCATCTCCTGACGCGAAGGACCTGGGGTGGAAGTCCCTCCGTCATAGTCGTCTATACTAACTCCCGGCTCTATCTTCATCCAAGGAGAACAAGTGATAGCGAGTTCGGACTCTGTAAAAATCCTCATCTATTCTGGATATGAACGTGATTCACCCACCTTCCCATCTCTTCGCACCAGGGATCTATTGAAAATCTTCGGCCTTCGAGGGAGCGAGGGGCGGCGAGTCCCACACCAAAGAATTTCTACAAATCCCAATTTTTCGGCTCTGTAGAACCCCTCGCGAATCGTGGAGAGAATATGTATCCCCCGCCTTCACACCTCTTTGGCCGGGGCGCTGCCCCCGGACCCTCGGGAGCACGATTGCGCCGGGAAGGCAGAGAGACGACCATGACGAGGGTGCCTGCCGTCCTCGATCTATCATGTGGCGGGACAGTTTGGGGGCTTGGCCGCACCCCGCCAGAGAGATCCATCATGAGGGTTTCTACAGAGCCATTCTTTCAAATCACTTGTCTGTTCTCCTATCTGGGTAGGGGTAGAGTTGCTCATTCCTCAGTTGGATCATCAGGTGTCGAATGGCGATGAGTCTATTATCTTGGGAAAGAAGCCTGGATACGAGCCTGGCCCAACTCCCTTCCCTCATACTCTCACCAGGGGCTCCTCGAAACATTTTGTGTTTCTCAATCTCCCTCCAGTTGCATCCCCCGGACCCCCAGGAGGAAAATAGAGGTGGGAAGACACAATGAACAAATATAAAATAAAGAGGGGATTGCCATCCTCGATTTATCGTGTGGCAGCACGCTCCCGACATAGAGAACCATCCAAAGGGTTTTTTACAGAGCCAAAAAATCACATCTGAAAGTTCACCCCCAAACATCTCAAAAGAGAAATATAAACACCAGTATCAATATCTCCAGTGGAAACAAGGGGGTCCAGCAGGCTGGAATTGTCAGACAATGGTCATACAGAACAGATCAGGATCTGATAAACCAGCAAAAAAAAGATCGCGCGGATCTCAGCCGCGGAGATTGGCGACAAACTCGCCCATCCGATCGACTGCGACTGAAAGGTCCTCACGACTCGTGGCGTATGAACACCTGATATGTCCCTTCCCGGCAGGGCCGAAGGCACTGCCAGGCACGACCGCGACCTTCTCCTCCTTCAGGAGTTGCTCGGCAAACTCCTCGTCTGTAAGCCCAGTCGTCTCCACTGAAGGGAAGGCATAGAAGGCGCCCAGAGGCATATGGCACCGCAGTCCGATCCGGTTCAGGCCCTCGACAAAGAGGTTGCGGCGGAGACGGTACTCACGGACCATCTTATTTTTGTCCTCCTCGGCCTGCCTGAGGGCTGCAAGCGCGGCCACCTGACCCATCACCGGGGCGCAGAGCATTACATACTGATGGATCTTCAGAGCGGCGTCGCAAATCTCTTTTGGAGCGCAGAGATACCCGATCCGCCACCCGGTCATCGCATAGGCCTTGGAAAAACCGTTCAGGGTGATCGTGCGCTCGCGGAGTTCGTCAAGCGAGGCCGGCGAGCAGTGGGTCCCCTCATAGGTCAGTTCTGAGTATACCTCGTCTGAGATGAGGAGGAGGTCATGGTCGACCAAGATATCAGCGATCGCCTGGTAGTCGCTCCTGTCCATAATCCCGCCGGTCGGATTATTTGGATAATTGAGGAGGAGCACCTTGGTCTTCGGGGTGATCTGCTCCATCAACGTCTCTGGGTTGACCTTGAACCGGTCCTTCTCCAGACATGGGAGCGGGACCGGGCGACCGCCTGCCAGGGTGACGCACGGGGCATAACTGACATAACTCGGGTCCATGACGAGGATCTCGTCACCGGGATCGGTGACCGCCCTGATCGCGATGTCGACCCCCTCAGAGACCCCGGTCGTCACAATCATCTCGTCCTCGGCCGAGTAGGTGATACCGTACCGGCGCGCGAGGTCGGCGGCAAGGGTCTCGCGCAGGGCCGGAAGTCCCTTGTTCGAGGTGTACGAGGTGACGCCTTGCTCGATCGAGTATATCCCTGCCTCGCTGATGTTCCATGGGGTCGAATAGTCTGGTTCACCGACACCAAGGGAGATCACATCGTCCATCCCGATACAGAGATCAAAAAATTTTCTGATCCCTGACGGAGGGATCTCCCTGGCTCTCTCAGATATGAAGTCCCGCATCTGCCACCTCAGAACGAGTACGGGAGGCGTTCCCCAGCGATACGGTCGTCATATGGGGTTCCGTTCTCCTTATAGGTCTTCATCACGAACTGCGTCGCGGTCTCAGTGATCTGCTCCATGGGAGCGATGTGCTCTGAGACAAAACGGGCGACCTCCTGCATCGTCCGCCCGGTGACGACGACGATGAAGTCATACCTGCCTGAGACAAGACGGAGAGTCTTCACCTCTCTGAACCGCGCGATCCGCTCGGCGATCTTGTCATAGCCGTAGTTGCGCTCTGGAGAAACCTTCAAGGCGATGATCGAGGTGACTGCCCCATCTCCGGCTTTTTCCCAGTCGATGACCGCGCAGTATTTTCTGATGACCCCTGCTGCCTCCAGCACCCTGATCCGGTCCTCGACGTCATGTGCAGGGAGCTCTACCATGGTTGCCAGTTCTTCAATCGGAACATGGCTGTTTTCCTCCAGGATATGGAGGATCAAACGATCTTTGTCATCCATTGCAATCACCGAAACGATGCCTTCAGGCGGTTGAGGTCGACCTGGGCGAGACGTTCCTCAGAAAGCCTCGGGTCTTTCGCGAGCACTTCCTGTATTTTCTTCGTGTTGCTGTCAAACCACATCTCTTTTGTCCTTCCATATCGGCCTTTCGAGACGACGCGGGTGTTGATCACCCCGAGCATGTTTAATTCAGAGATAAGGTCGGTGATCCGCCGGTGGGTGAGGGGGTCGATGTTGACGATGCGCGAGACCTCGCGGTAGACCCTGGTCACCTCACCGGAGGTGAAGATCTTCTTGTCCATCTGCTCGAGGAGGAGCATCGAGTAGAGCACGACCTTGCTCTGAGTAGGCAGGGTCGAGATGCACTCGATCATCGAGTCGGTCTCGATCTTCTCGAGGGCCATGCGCACGTGCTTCTCCTTCACCTCTGCAGCATTTTCGCGGTCTGCAAGTTCTC
Organism: Methanofollis sp.; assembly: GCA_028696365.1. Taxonomy (GTDB): domain Archaea; phylum Halobacteriota; class Methanomicrobia; order Methanomicrobiales; family Methanofollaceae; genus Methanofollis. The sequence continues at coordinate 153 of JAQVHG010000225.1, read as the reverse complement.
CTGAGACGCGGAGGAGGTCAAGGGCGCGGCGGGCGTCCCCATGTTCCTGGGCGGCAAAGGCGGCGCAGAGCGGGATGACCCCTTCTTCAAGGCTTCCCTCGACAAAAGCCATCTCGGCGCGTTGGGCAAGGATGTCGCAGAGCTGTGGGGCAT
>JAQVHG010000224.1 GCA_028696365.1 Methanofollis sp. | reverse complement strand
CCATATCGTGGTCCCGGGGGTCCGGGGGCAGAGCCCCCGGCCAAAGGGGTAGGAAGGCGGGGGGACACACGTCTCACCCACACAAATAGGTGAGGGTTTCTACAGAGCCGAGATTTCTTCATTATCATCCATTGCTATCATCGGTAAAGAGGGGGGGGAGAGTTTTGGGATGACCTCTGTGTGAACGTGTCTCCGTCGCCTTCCCATAGTCTCTTGCTGGGGGCAAGAGCCCCTGGACAGCAAAGACTTCGTCTTCTCAACTCTATTCGTTTGTCAGCGAAAATCAGAGAACCACAGAAGATCGAAGATCTTCTTCTCATCGGGAATCTTCGATCCCCTCTGTTCTCGAACTCGCTCTCGCTCGTTCCAAGAGATGAAAATAGTGGAGAAGGCATAACCAACGAACATGAAGATGGGGTTGCGGTCACAAATGGGAAATCGAGGCCTGTAGAAATCCTTTTGGTGATTCACTGTGGCAGGTTTTTATCCATCCAGGACACTTCTACGGAACTGGATTTTAGGGTTCTATAGAAGCCCTCTTGATGGTTCTTTTCGACGGGGGACTTGCCGTTCCCCCGAACCCCCTGGGCGAGCGATAGGCAGAGGACGGCAATACCCTCTTTATGGTCATTGATGATGCCTTCCCGCCTCAATCTTCATCTCGGGGGTCCGGGGGCAGTGCCGGCAGTGCCCCCGGCCGAAGAGGTGGGAAGGTGGTTGAATCATACTCGAACTAAGAATAGGTGAGAATTCCTACAAGGCCGATCTAAGGGTGCTTTTTGTTATTCAAAGGCCTTAAAATCCTCAAAGGTCCTTCCAGAGAGACCTTGCCGTGCCGATCAATCGTCTTATTTATATGGTTTGGATGTGCCAGAGATCTCTATGAGTCATTGGATTGTCGACCTTCTCCTCAACCCTGATTCTTTCTTCAAGGAAAGGGCTGATCAGGAGGCTGGATTAAAATTCCCGTTGTTGTGCGTCCTGTTGACCGGGCTTGTTATGGCGCCGGGTGCGTACAAGTCGGTCGAGATCATGGGGTCACTTTTTCCCCCAGATATCCGGTCGTACATGTGGTTTGGCGGATTCATTGCGGCTGTGGCTACGGTTATCACTGCATTTGTGGCATTAATTGTAGTGGGGATAGTGTTCCATCTTCTTTCTGTGGCATTCAATGGCCAAGGTGATATAAAAAAGACATTTGAAGCGGCGGGTTATGGATTTCTCCCGCTGATCTTTTGGGGAATCCTCTCTTCTGCGGTGTACTATTATTATGCTCCATCTATAGTGCTCCCACAGGTGGACCCGAGCACAGAGGCTGGGATGGAGGCGGTGAGCCAGGCGATCGCCAGTGCGCCGATGACGATGATCTCTGCCATCCTCGGGATCCTCTTCGTCCTCTGGTCTGCCAACATCTGGATCTTTGGGATGCGGTACGCACGCGCCCTCACCCCGCGTCACGCCCTTATCACCGTCGGCCTGCCGGTGGGGATATATATTATCATTCAGATCTGGTCTCTGGGAGTTCTGTAATATGCGGTCGCTGTGGATATGGTGCATGGTCTTCCTCTTTCTCCTCCCCACAACTGCAGTGGCGTACAATGGCGAGGAGAAAGCGGCGAGGGTGACGGTCCTTGATACCCAGACCGATCCTGCCGTCCTGATGCCCGGCGACGAGGCGACGGTGAGTGTGACGGTAAAGAACACGGCCAACGAGAGTGTTGCGGTCCGCAGCGCAAGGCTGTATACCGAGAAGAATGTGATGGTGCTTGACAGCCCATACCAGTCTTTTGGGGCCATTGGTCCAGGCAACACCGTGAACTTCACCTTCAGGGTCAAGGCCTCGTTGAGTGAAGGATTTTTTTATCCAGTCTTTGTCCTCGACTTTAGGGACGCAGGATCCCTCAGGTACCCGGTGCCGGTGAAAGTGGACGGGACCGAACCAAGACTCTCTATTTCCGACAGACCCGACTCTTTTGTGAAGGACAAGAAGGATATGGTGACGGTGCAGGTGAGCAATCCGCGTGACGGTCCGGTCAATGGGGTCTCGGTCCTCCTCTCTGGCCAGGACCTTGAGATCACCCCGACAAGCGCCTTCATTGGGGGGCTTGAGCCTGATGAGGCGGCGGAGGTCGCCTTCAATATCACCCCTGCGAAAGAGATGGACCTGGTCTTCACGCTCAAATACCGGAACGGCGACAACCAGCAGACCAAAGAGGTGACCCTCCCGATCGTCTTCTCAGAGGACAAGAAGCGTGCTGAAATTGTGGTCTCTGGCGTGGAGGTCACCACTGAGGGCGGGCACTACCGGGTGAACGGCGACGTCACCAACACCGGGCTTGAAGTGGCGAAGGCGGTGGTGATCACCACCGGCGCCCCGGCGGTGCCGGTGGACCCCAATCGCGTCTATCCGGTTGCGTCTCTCGACCCTGACGACCTTGCGAACTTCGATGTTACGTTCACCGCGGAGAATGCCACCGAGGTACCCCTGGTCATCGAATACAAGGATGTCGACGGGAACACCTACTCGACGACAGCGATGGTCGGGGTTAAGACCGCCCTGCCTGAAGCAGGGGAAGCGGACAGTGAGGCTTTCCCTGTACTCGCGGTGGTGCTTGTCCTCGTGGTCGCGGTGATCGCTGGTGCGGTGATCTTTCGGTCATGGAAGAAGGCGAAGGAGAATGAGTCATAGTTGGTTTTGTAGGAACCCCTCACTTATCGTGGGGAGAATGCATGTCATCCGCCTTCCCATGGCCTCCTGCCGGGGGCAGAGCCCCTGGGGAGATTTATGAGGGAAGGCGGTTGAGTCACGCGTGCACTCATAGGGCGAGGGTTTCTACAAAACCATTTTTTCAGTCTTCCAGATCATATCGTCCTCCCAGAGGTCTGAGAGTCTCCTTCTTCCAGAGCCACGGTCCTGTCCAACTTTGATGTCTTCCCACGATTCTGACTGGGATCTCTTTGATATTGAGGATCAGGGTGATTGAGAGCCGGTGAGCTCCGTCGTTGAAGAGAAGATCTCCTTTTCTTCCGATATTGACTGTAATCTCGTCGAGAGGTTCGAAGTGCAGAAAGGGATCGTCAAGATTCTCTGTGATGATCTCTTTTTTGCTCTTATATCCGTTGATTTTTATATCTTCGTACAGTTTATCGATCATCATATAGCGTGTTCTGAGTTCATCCCTTGTTGAACACCCCCATCTGACGAACCCCTGGTCTAGTTCGTGTGCAGTAGCCTGATAGAGTTCAGTTTCTTCCCAAAGTTTTTTGTTGACGTATCGGTCTCTTATTGCTTTGAATTGGAGTGATTCAGTAAATTTTCTCTTTGGGATATCCCAATCCCCATTTCTGGCTAGTCCTGAGTCCCAGATGTTGTCGAATTTCATCTCAGAGATATATTTGATCGCCAAGGGGTCAATTCTGATAACTGTATCCTTTACCTCTCGTGGCCTGTTTGGATGCCCTCTGCTATTTTTTAGGTAATAGAAGTTGAGACGATGGTACTTGTATCGGCTGACTATTTTACGGAATAAAAAGAAGAATCCGGGTGAAGAAATCCGAATTCTTGTGAGTGTCTCATCTATGTTCTCCATGGGGGGTAGAACTCCTTTTGCACTATATATATTTTATTCAATATGATCTGTACTTTATATGTGGGTATTTTTCTTCTTTAATTCTGTAAATTCGGTTGCCAGTCGAGTGCATATATATAGTACGTATGGAATACAGGCTCTGTAGAACCCCTCACCTCTTGTGTGGGGGAGATGTGTGTCCCTCGCCTTCCCTATCATATCGCCGGGGGCGAATGCCGCCCAGGCCCCTGGGATGAAGATTGGGGTGGGAAGGCGTATTCAAAATCAATGAAGAGGGAGTTCCATCCACGACCTATCGTGTCGCGGGGGGTTTGGGGGGGGCGGCCAGCCCCTCGACAGAAAGAGACATCCCCTGAGTGTTTCTACAGAGTCGAAAAAATATTTTTGATCCGGGGGATGGTTCAAGCGTGAACACTTTGGGAATGAACTCTGGGTCAACATCGAAGACATCTCTGAGAT
>JAQVHG010000223.1 GCA_028696365.1 Methanofollis sp. | reverse complement strand
ACACGATAGGCGGAGGACGGCAGCACTCTCGTCACAGTTGCCCATGATGCCTTCCTGACCCTATCTTCCTCCCGAGGGTTCGGGGGCAGCGCCCCCGGCGGGAGCGAGGGGGAAGGCGACGAATGCATAGGTGCGCAATGAAAAAGTTGGGATCTCTTCATTGTCATCCATCGCTCTTAATCGGTGAGGAGGAGGGCTGGAGAGTTTTGGGATGACCTCTAGGATAAGTGAAGGTTTCTACAGAACCAAAAAAATTGAAGAGATTCACTCAGTCTTCACACAGACGACGTCGAGGACGCCGTGGTTGCACGAGACCGAACTCTGCTCCTCGTCGACCTCGCTGTCGAGGTCGATCGTCTCCTGTGCTCCGCCGATCGTCAGGGTGACCACTTTCCCTTCGATCGCCGCAGAGACCTGTTCCTCACATTCTGGGGGGATCGAGGCGGTGATATAGACGCACTGATCGCTCTCCGTCACCTCATAATCGATCCCGTCGTCGCCATGGGCCTCTGGCTCGGGCTCAGGCCCGCCCCCCCCGGTGATGATGGCACACCCGATGACCTTCGGCTTTCCACCGCTCTCATTCAGGGCGTCCTTCAGGATCTCTGCCAGGTGTTTGAATATCTCGTCATAGGGATTGTTTGACATAAGGACCACGCAACATGTACTCGTTACCATTCTGTTCGACGATACCCTTGATGATCAGGTCTCTGAGCATCCTCTCCACCGGTTCGGCGTCCAGACCGGTGTACTCTTCAAGATCTCTGAGGGTGAGCCTGCAGTGTGCCAGGGCCAGCACCAGGTCCATCTCGGTCTCGTTGGCGAGGAGATCATGGCTGTACCTGGCGATATCGTTCATCTTGACATCGATCTCCCGCTCGATCATCTCGAGGTTGGTGATCAGGCGGTCACGCGCCTTGAGCATCCTGGCCAGGGTGTACAGTGAAACCAGGTATTTACCCTCCAAACTCTCGGCCGGCGGGATCGGGAGGACTGGATCATCGCCATGGCTGAGATGGACATCAATCCTGATCTCCTGTGTCAGGCAATAATACTTCCGCCGCCGGTCGTCATGGAAGGAGGAGAGGATCTGCTCCTGCTCCATCAACTGGAGGTGCTCGATCACTGCCTTCGGCGAGATCATCAGTCGTTCTGAGATCTCGGTGACAAAGCAGGGTTTCTGTCTGAGGAGGTCGAGGATCCTCCTCCGGTTGCGGTTCCCCAGGATATCGAGGATGCGCGAGGTCTCGGTGCTCTCAAGCATCTTTACCTGATGTTAGCGTTCATGCTATTTAAAAAATGTGGGGGTCATCCCATCTGCCGGTAGTTCGGGGCCTCGTCAGTGATGAGGATGTTGTGCGGGTGTGACTCGCCCATCCCTGCCGGGGTGATCCTGACAAACTGCGCCCCGGTCCTGAGATCCTCGATCGTTGCCGAACCCGTATATCCCATCGCGGCCTTCAGCCCGCCGATGAGTTGATACACGACCTCTGAAACCTTTCCGACATAGGGGATCGCCCCTTCGACGCCCTCTGGGACGTACTTTGTCCTGCCGATCCCCTTCTTCTGGAAGTAGCGGTCGGAGGACTCAGCGCCGCTCATCACGCCCAGTGACCCCATACCACGGTACTGCTTGTACTTCCGACCCTGCATTGCGATGAGCCTTCCAGGGGCCTCGTCGGTCCCGGCAAGGAGACTGCCCATCATCACCGAGTTGGCACCCGCAGCGATGGCCTTGGCGATGTCGCCCGAGTAGCGCACCCCGCCATCGGCGATAACCGGGATCCCGAGCGGCGATACCACCTCGGCGACGCTTGCGATCGCGGTGATCTGTGGCACGCCAACGCCGGCCACGATCCTGGTGGTGCAGATCGAACCAGGTCCGATCCCTACTTTAAGCCCGTCGACTGTGTCGGCAAGGGCTTCGGCGGCTTCAGCGGTCGCAATGTTTCCGGCGATGACGTCGGCCTTCACGCTGCCCTTGATGTTCCTGACCGCCTTGACCACATGCATGTTGTGCCCATGGGCGCAGTCCACGACCACTGCATCGACCCCTGCCTCGTCGAGCATCAACGCCCGTTCCAAGTCGAAGGGCCCGACGCCTGCGGCCACTCTCAGACTCCCAGAGCCATCCCGGTTTGCCTGCGGGAAAGAACGTTTCTCCAGGATGTCCTGCATCGTGATGATCCCAAGGAGTTTCCCGTCGCCATTGGTCACCGGCAGACGCTCGACCTTGTTGGCGTACATCGTCTCCAGCGCCTCTGAGGTGGTGACATCTTCGCGGGCGGTGATCGGTTCTTTGGTCATGATCGAGGAGATCGGTTCGTTGCCGCGCACATGCATGATGGCCCTGATGTCGCGCCTGGAGACGATCCCCACGAGCTGCTTCTCCTTGATCACCGGCACCCCACTGATCCCGTGCCGGTTCATCAGCGCCTCCACCTCTTTGAGGGTGGCGTCTGGCCCGACCGAGAGCACCTCACGCTCGATGAGGTCCTCAGCATGCTTGACCCTGATCACCTCTTCGACCTGGTGATCTGGCTTCATGTTCCGGTGGATCACCCCGATCCCGCCGAGACGGGCAAGGGCGATAGCCATCTCAGACTCGGTCACAGTGTCCATCGCCGAGGAGACGATCGGGATATTCAGTGGGACATTCTTAGAGAAGACTGCGTGTACATCGGCATTGTACGGCTCGACATACGACGCTGCCGGTTTGAGGAGGACGTCGTCGAAGGTGAGGGAGGTTGGAATCTCAAATTTCTCTTTGAACATTGTACCTCACCTGATCATTGCGAGGGCCTTCTCCACCAGTTCAGGTCTGATGGAGTCGGACCGGTCACCGCCGCAGACCATGCCGCGCACCCCAATGATCTCAGGGTTGATGGTCTTAAGGGTGGTGAGGTCCTCGAATTTCAATGAGCCCGCAAGCGCGGTCTCAAGCCCTCGACTCCGGTTCTGTTCAGTGAAGGTAGCGAGCATATCTGCGTCCATGAAGGCGAAAGTGCTCTTGCCGTCTTTCTTACCGGTGTCGATCATAGCAACGTCGGCGCCGGCATCGGCTGCTGCCTCTGCGGCGACGAAGGGTGAAATAGTACCGAGGCGCTGGTAGTCTGAGTATGCGGCGATGACGACGATCTTTTCAGGGAAATCGTCTTTGACCGCCTTTACGATTGCTTTGCTCAGTTCGTAGGCCTTTTCCTTGCCGTCGAACATGAGCCCGACCTTGATGTAGTCAGCACCGGCGCATGCTGCCCCGTATGCCGCGAGTGCGGCCGTTCCAGGTTTGTAATCAAAATCGCCTATGGCAGCACTGACAGGCTTTTCCGTCATCTCCTTGATCGCATGGATCACCCAGGGGAAATTGGCACCGAGCGACCCCTCCGACGGTTTTTTCACGTCGACGATATCTGCGGAGAGTGCGGATCGAGCCTCTTCGATACTGCTTGGGCTGACCAATAATCGCATAGAAATTAATGATCTTTTATCCTAATAGTGATTACGTTGAGCACATGGAATGTATTCTTTCAATGGACCTGAAGGGGGGTTGTGTTGTCCACGGCGCAAAAGGACAACGGGAGACGTACGCCCCGCTTACGTGGGGGCTCTCTCCCACCGCTGAGCCTGAGGCGTACCTCAGGGAACTTGCGCCAAAATATCTCTATATCGCCGATCTCGACCGGATCGAGGGAGTAGGGGACCATGACGAAGTGATCAGACGCCTCGCGGGCATGGTGAAGCACTGTTATCTCGACCGCGGCTGCCGCGCCCCTGCCGACCTGATGAACGGGGTGACCAATGTCGTCGGGACCGAGACCGCCGGCGACGATCTCTCCGGGTATGCGGGCTGTTTGCTCTCGGTGGACGTCAAAGACGGCCTGGTCATCCCGAAGGGCGAGCGTCCGATCGATGTGCTGAAGCGGGCCAATTCTCTCCCCTTTGCCGGGTGCATCCTCCTCAATATCAGCGGGGTCGGGACCGGATGCGGCCTCCCCGACGATCTCGAAGATCTGCGCGCGGCGTATTCGGGTCGCCTTCTCTGGGGCGGCGGCGTGGCTG
>JAQVHG010000222.1 GCA_028696365.1 Methanofollis sp. | reverse complement strand
GAGACCGCGGCCCTGATCTCGTGGAGGGCCGCGAGGCCGTGGCCAGGCCCGGCGTCGGCCTTGGTCCCGGTCGAGAAGATGGGACTGAGCGCAAGATAGTCGGCGCCGCCCTCGACCGCCGCCCGTGCCTCGGCCACGTCCCCGACCGAGACCCCGATGACGAACCCTGGCGGGGCGAGGGCACGCGCCGCCGCCACCGGCAGGTCGTCCTGGCCCAGGTGGACCCCGTCGGCCCCGGCCGCGAGGGCGACGTCCAGGCGGTCGTTGACGATGAGGAGGGCGCCGGCCGACGTGGTGACCGCCCTGACCGCCCGTGCCGTCCTCAGGAGATCGGCGGTGCACATCTCCTTGTCCCGCACCTGGACGACGTCGGCCCCGCCGGCGACCGCCAGACGGGCCTGGTCGAGGTGCGAGCGCCCGCCGCCGACCTCGCGGTCGGTGACGACATAGAGGTCGTACGCCGGCATCAGGCGGCGACCCCCAGGCGCCCCTCCGCTTCGAGGTCTTCAGGGGTCAGGACATAGAGCTCGTCGAAGAGCGCCGTCCTGAAGGAGTACGGCCCGCGCACGCCCGCGGCCGCGGCCGCCTTCTCCCCGGCACGCCCGAAGGCGACCAGGGCCGCCGCCGCCCCGACGAGGGGATCGTCGGCGACGGCCACGAACGACCCGACCACCGAGGAGGCCATGCACCCGGTGCCGGAAAGACGCTCCATCATCACGTGGCCGTTTCTGACCAGCACGACCCGCGCGCCGTCGGTGACGACGTCGGTCTCGTCGGTCATCGCCACCACCGTCCCGGTCGCCCGTGCGCAGGCCTTCGCAGTCTCGACCGGGTCGCCGGCAAGCCCGCACGAGTCCACGCCCCGCACCTTCCCGCCGGCCCCGGCGAGAACGCCGATCTCCCCGGCATTCCCTTTCAGCACCGCGACCTTCACCTCTCTGAGGATCCGCAGCACCGCCTCGGTCCGCAGTTCGGTCGCCCCGGCCCCGACCGGATCGAGGACGACCGGCACGCCGAGTTCGTTCGCCTTTTTGCCCGCGAGGAGCATCGACTTTACCTGGGCAGGATTGAGGGTCCCGATGTTGAGGACGAGCGCACCGGCCGCCGTGACCATCTCGGCCGACTCCTCGGCGGCCTCGGCCATCACCGGGGCGGCCCCGGCGCAGATGGTGATGTTCGCGCAGTCGTTGATCGTCACGGTGTTGGTGATGTGGTGTACGAGCGGCCTGGTCTCTCGCACCTGCGAGAGGAGGGCAGCGCAGATCTTCGCGTCCATGGTTGTAATGAAAAATTGGTCGGGTGAGGTGAGAGGTGTTGCGGTGGAGGCACTCACCTGCCGTACAGGTGCTCGTGCACCCGTGCCACGACCTTCGCCTCGCGCCGTTTCAGCGTCACGAGGTCTGGGTCGCCGTCACGGTAGAGCGCGAAGAGCGAGTAGACGAAATCGGTCGTCAGGTCGATCACCTCGTGCCTGAACCGCACTTCCACGCTCGTGTCCCCGGCAAACCCCTTGATGGAGAAACAGTCTGGCTTCTCGAAGGTGTAGAACCCCTCGCCGATGCCGGGCTTCGCCGCCACCTCACCGAACCCCTTGAGGTACATGAAGAACTCCTCGGTCAGGGGAGCGCTCAGCACGAACTCCTTCATCAGGGTGCCGTCGGCACACGACTTATGCCGAATCGACCGAATGATCCGCATGGCGTGCCACCTCCCTGATCGCCTCGGCCGCAGTCCTGCACTCGTCGTCGGTGGTAAACCACGAGAGGCTGAGCCGCACGCATCCTTTCCCGTCGTCGATCGCCTGGTGCACGAGCGGGGCGCAGTGGAGCCCGGTCCTCCCGACCACGCCGTAGGCGCGGGCCAGGATAAACCCGAGGTCGTCGTCGTCCATCCCCCTGATGGAGAAGGAGACGATCGGGAGCGTCGGGTGTGCGGTGTAGACGACGATGTTTGGTTCTTCCTTGAGCGCCCTGATCATCGAGGCCGTCTGGCGCTCGGCCTTCTCGGCGATCGCTTCCACCCCAACCGAGAGGACGAACTCCACCCCGGCCGCGAGCGCCGCAAGCCCTGGGTAGTTGGGCGTCCCGGCCTCGAACTTCTCGGGCATCTCCTGCGGCTGGAGGAGAGAGAACGAATCGGTCCCTGTGCCCCCGACCCGCACCGGCGCCACCGCCCCGGGATCGCGGAGATAGAACCCCCCGGTCCCGGTGATCCCAAAGAGGCCCTTGTGCCCGGTGAAGGCGTAGGCGTCGACCTGGAGTGTTCCCAGGTCCACCGGGATATGCCCGGCGGTCTGCGCCCCGTCGACGATGAAGTAGACCCCGTGCTCGTGGAGGATCTCCCCAATCGCCCCGACGTCCTGGACGGTCCCGAGCACATTGCTCCCGTGCGCCATGACCATCAGCCTCGTCTCCGGGCGGAGCGCCGCCTGTACCGCCGCTTGCGAGACCGTTCCGTCCTCGCCGAAGGGGACGACGGTGAGGCTGATCCGCCCCGTGTGTTCCAACTCGTGGAGCGGGCGCAGCACCGAGTTGTGCTCGAGGGCCGTGGTCAGGACATGGCAGGGCCCTGGGTGGGCGGCGAGGAAACCCAGGATGAGGAGGTTGAGCGAGTCGGTGGCGTTCTGTGTGAAGATATAGTGTTCAGGAGGCCCGGCATGGAAGAGGCGGGCAAGGGCCTCGCGGGCGAGCGTCGGATAGTCCTCGCCCTCGGTCCCGGCGGTCCGGCCAGCTCCAAAGACCGGGGCGGCAAGCGAGGCCGTGACCGCCTCGGTCACCGCCCGGGGTTTGGGCCAGGTCGTGGCGGCGTTGTTCAGGTAGATGAATGGCTTTTTTTCTTTCATCGGTTTCGTCTATCCTCCGTATACTCTGTAATCTCCTGAACGCACCAAAAACGTGATGATTGAGGATGGCGGTAGGGTGTCGCCCTGCCCTGTGCCCTGATCTTCCCCTGATCTTCTGATGAGGCTTGACGACGTGGGCGTGGGCGCCTCTGGGGATGCCGCAGGGGGATGGGTTCATGCTGATGATCTGAATAAATGGCTCTTTAGAAGCCCTCTGGATGCCCATCTCTGGGGGGGGCGTGCGGATCCCCGAACCCCCCGCCCACACGATAGATCGATGACGGCACCCCTCTCGTCACAGTTTGCCCACTCTCGTCACAGTTTGCCCATGATGCGGTCCGGGCGGCACTCGCCCCCGGTCGAAGAGGTAGGAAGGCGGGTGACACACGTCTCCCCACAAAATTGGTGAGGGTTTCTACAAAGTCGAAAGAACCTTCTTTCCTACCGCACCTGCAGTCTCATCATCTTACTCTCGAAAAGAGAGGAGATGACCCTCCTGTATTTACTCTCTCATCTCGCCCTGCCGCTCCCTTCGTTGCCGAAGAAATCTTGAAAACCGCTGTCGGCGCAGAACCTACGAGATATCACCTGAAAAAAATGATCTAATCGCCGGACCTTCTCCATCGCCCTGATCCCATAAGGGTATCTCGCAACAAATATGGTACCAGATATATAGAACATATTTAATCCTGTGAAACTATCCCAGGACTATGTCCCAGATCCCATGGGTCGGCCCAACGACCCCTCTCAGACCGCGAGGCACCCTTCTCATCGGATGGTGCCTGCTCATCGTGCTCGCCCTCGCCCTCCCGGCATGCGTCGCCGGGCTCCAGGTCGGCATCGCAGACGGCGACCTCACCGGTGAAGTCGCCGAAGGAGAAGAGGTGAACTTCACCCTCACCATCACCGGCCTCCCGCCTGCGGCCGACGACCTCGTCCTTGAGACCGATCTCGTCCCGGTGGAAGGCACCCCTCTCTTCTCCCTTGAAGGAACCGAGAACGTCACCAACAGCACGCCCTTCACCATCCCGCTCCCGGCCGCCACCACCCCGGTGACCATCACCGTCGCCGGCCAGGCCCCCACCGCCGCCCAGGTGCAGCAGTGCGGCGCCGTCACCCTTGTCACCTATGACCCCAGGCTGAGCGGCTACGCCTACTACCGCGTCAGGTTCACCGACGACGACGGCAACCGCCTGGCCGAGAGCGACACGCGAGTCTTC
>JAQVHG010000221.1 GCA_028696365.1 Methanofollis sp. | reverse complement strand
GGTTATCCAGTCTCTGTGAGTACATCGTCCTAGTTATCGCGTGGCAAGGATAATTAAGTTCGTACCCATTCCCCGGCGTGGAGGAGAGGGTAGTCAGAGAGGGAAGGAAACGGGCCCTGTAAAGATAGGCATGAAAGGAAAAACATGTCGCAGGTTTCAGAATGGTGCTCCAGGCAGGGCTCTTTAGAGAGCCTCACACCATCTTGGTGAAGTTATCCCAAAACTCTCCAGCCCTCCCCCTTCTCAGAAGAGAGCACTGAATGTGGTGGAGAAATCTTCTCTCTCTTCGTTGCCCAATGATGGCTTCATGCCTTCTAACTCCACCGTGCCGGGGGCTCTTCCCCCTGGACCCCAGGGATGAAGAGAGAGGCGGGAAGACAGAATCAATGACCATGATGAGAGCGTTGCCGTCCTCGATCTCTCGTGTGGTGGGTGCGACCGAAAGGAGCATGAGAAGATCTCTAATCTTCGGTCCTTGGCACGGGGGGCTCCGGGGGGTGCAACCCCCGGTGCGATGCAGATGAAAAGCACGTGATCAGAAGTCCACTCTAACAGATCCACAAAGATTTCTACAGAACTGGCTCTGTAGAAACCCTCACCTCTTGTGTGGATGAGACGTGTGTCACTCACCTTCCTACCTCTTTGGCCGGGGGCTCTGCCCCCGGACCCCCGGGAGCAAGATTGGACCGGAAGGCATATTCAAATTCCCAGAAGAGAGATTGCCATCCTCGACCTATCGTGTGGTGGGGGGGTTTGGGGGGCGGCCAAGCCCCCCGACAGAGAATTTCATCCTGGGGATTTCTACAGAGCCATAAAAATGGAAAAGAATCCCCTCTTGGTAAAAAGCATTGCAGATGTTGCCTGAAATATGTTCATCTCGATCACCGAGAGCAAAGCAGAAGAAGATGGCTCGCGCGTGATCCTGGTGAACCCCAGAAACACGCCTCAAATGTGCTCCAGGTGCGGTATGATCGTCGCAAAGACACTCTCTGATCGCGTCCACTCCTGTCCGCATTGTGGGTCGGTAATGGATCGCGACCAGAACGCGGCGATCGACATTATGAGATCAGGACTGCAATCTCGGGGATAACATCCCAGGATACCCCCGACTGAAGTCGGGGGAACAGTCACAGCCGCTCTCTGGTGTCCTGGCCAGGAGAGATATTACAGAACATGGTGCGAGCGCAGGGGCTGCCGTCATCTTCGATCAAACCGCCGGTGCGTACCTGCATGCAGATGTCGCACATACGCAGACCCATATGTTCGACCCGGTCGGCCACCATGTCGTCGGCAAGTACCTTGATCGAACTGATCACCTCGGTACCGAGTTCGATCTTGCACCCGCGTTTTTTGGAGGCGTATTGCGAAACCGATGCCGGTGTGACCCCGAGCATCTGGGCAACCTGCTTCTGAGGTAACCCTTTTGTGATCAGTTCCTGCACAAGGCATGCTCGGATGCACGGGAGGATCAGCCAGACACCAGTCTCACATGGGAGTTTCATAGAATCACAATCCATAAATTCGGAGAGTTATGATTAACAATTGTTAATGGGGATATCATATAAGAGTTGGGAACGTGTCAACGCCAGGATACTTGAAATCATCAATGCAGGTACGGTATGATGGATCTCTATAAATGCCAATGTATCCAGGTCAGGGGAAGAGAGGCGCATGAGATCATCGACGAGGTCTGTGCCGAGCGGCGCTACCGCCTCCTGGTGAATGGCATGCAGGTCACCGAGATGGTCGCCTCGGCCGAGCAACTCAAAGATTTGGGGGCAGGTTTTGTCGTCGCAGAAGGGCTTGCCGATCATGTCGACGCCGTCGAGGTGGAGGGGGAGGAGATCAGGGTTACCGCCGTGCTCCGGCCCCGGGGTGAAGAGGTCGTGGGGTCTTCAGGGGGGACGTCCTTTCTTCGTCCCCTCCCCCGTGTTACCTCAGACCTGCAGGTCGGCATCGACGAGGTCTACCAGATGACCGCCGCCATCGAGTCTGAAGATTGGCGTCGGACCGGCGGGCTCCACTGTTCGGTCCTCTTCTGCGGCGGCACACTCGTCGCAAAGGCCTGTGACGTTGGCCGACACAACACTGTCGACAAGGTGATCGGCCGTGCCGTACTCGACGGTCTCGACCGCTCGCGCTGTGTTATCGGGTGCACGGGCCGGCAACCTGTCGGGATGGTGGCCAAGGCCGCACATGCAGGCGTCCCGGTTGTCATCTCACGGGCGGCCTCGACCGACCGCGGGATCAAGGCCGCAGAAGAGGCTGGGATCACCCTTATCTGTTTTTCCAGGGGGAACCGGTTCACCATCTACACCCATCCTGAGCGGATCGCAGGAGTGAAGGAGTAAATAGAATGGAAAAGGATGAAACGAGAAAAGAAGGCCTGATTGTTCTTGGGTGCCCTGAGGCACCGGCGCAGGTGAGCCTCGCCCTCTACCTGGCACACAGCCTCAGGCGGTCGGGCTACATACCAGTGGTCACCGGGAACCCGTCGGCGCGGCGACTCCTTGCGATGGCCGACCCTGAGTGTCACTATATCGATGAGATGCTCGACCTCGACGGATGTATCGAAGATACCGCCGCAGGTGAACGTGACTATGCCCTCACCTTTGTCCTGGTGCACAGGGAGAGCGGGGTCAGTTATGCCGGGACGCTGAGCGTGGTCTCAGCAGGGCGTGTGATCGCAGTGGTCTTTGGGAAGGAGGCGGAGGCCCTCGCATCGCTCATCGACTTTGAGTGCGAGAAAGTGGTCGCTCAGGTGGTCCACAACCCCATGCCGCTGAAGAAAGCGATTGACAGGGTGATGAAATGGGATGTGTAGAGGCTCTCAACTACGAGATACTTCTCAGATATTGTTCATTCAAGGAATACAGAGCATTTATCAAGGAGCATTACCGAGAAATCTATGAGGTACAGCCTGGGTACAAGATCTTTGACCTGACCCTCATCGGGGTGCCGCCGATACCCATCGGGGTTGAGGGAGACTCTGTGATCTTCCCCTATACCAAACCCTGCCACGGCACCTTCGTCCTGAAGGTCGAGGGAAAAGAGGAGATAAAAAAACTGAGGTCCAGAAAATGAGAATCAAAGTAAAAGCGTTTGCAACATTCAGAAATCACCTCGAAAATGAGCGCGAGATGGATGTGGCCGAGGGGACAACCGTCGCCTCTCTCCTCGATCTCCTCATCAAGGAGCGTCCCCCTCTCAGAGATGAGATGTTCAAGGAACCAGGGGTTCTCCAGGACCATGTCAATATTCTCAGGAATGGGAGAAACATCCATTTTGAAAATGGCCTCGAGACTTCTCTTTCCGACAATGACGTGCTCTCACTCTTCCCGCCGGTCGGCGGTGGATAAGAAAAAAAGTTGAAGTCAGGTGAGGTTGGGCAGAGATGGCGGGAGTGTGGCGGGTCCACGCCCCCCCAGAAATGGACCGCAGCCCTTCCCGCCAACAGGATCGGAGGTATGGTGAAAAGAGACTCCGCCTGTTATATCCTGCACACCTGTGTGGCTGTGCTGTGATGAACTCCGGCAACCAGCATGGTGCCGTCCGCCAGCGCACTGATGTACGATGGAGTCAATTCCATACCGCCCCTGGGTTGGGACAGCCTGGCAGGCCCGGCAAGCCTGTACTTCTCCTACTTTCCGACACCCCGTCATCGAGGATGAAGTGCGTCCCCCCACTTACGCACTTCATAGTGTCTCTGGGGCAAAGCACTCCTATGGGCATCTGATATTTAAATGTTCCCACAGATTCAAGGAGCATGGGTAATGTTGAAGATATCTCTGATTACAGGGATCAGGAAGGTAATAAGAGTCTCTAAAGGTTCTTTCCAGATAAATTACCCCATAAAAAACCCCAGAACTGATACTTGGACAAAGGGGTCGGCACCAAGAACTGAGGTCATGCACAACAATTATATGCACATAGGATCATTCCACATCTTTCTGCAGAGGCCTGATGAGGTACGCCTAAGTATAATTCTCATATCCAGCGTCTTCAGGCGGATTATGTGATTCTCAGACCCGCACCATACCCCATCTCTTTCACTCCTCCTCTCCGAGTCACAAAGAGCAAGGGAAACGTCCCAAT
>JAQVHG010000220.1 GCA_028696365.1 Methanofollis sp. | reverse complement strand
AGCCCCGGTAAGCGCCCAGCCGATAAAGTTC
Organism: Methanofollis sp.; assembly: GCA_028696365.1. Lineage (GTDB taxonomy): Archaea > Halobacteriota > Methanomicrobia > Methanomicrobiales > Methanofollaceae > Methanofollis. Next base: position 4,069 of record JAQVHG010000220.1, on the reverse strand, counting down.
ACCGCCGGGATCCCGTAGTAAATACCGGTCCCTTCCCAGACCCAGAACCCTGCCCAGACTGCCGCCGGGTCGAGGACGAGATCGGCGGCGACGAGAAGGAGGGCGCTTGCCGGGAGAAAGCGCCGAAGAGTTGGTCCGACACATATCCCTGCCGCTGTGACGGCGGCAAGGAAGACCGGTGGGTAGGCCACCCCCACGGTCCAGGGGACCAGCCCGAAGACCTTCCAGCCCAGGGCGTCGGCGTACGCAAAAGAACCGTACGGCACGCCGGTCGCCACCGCCGTCGCCTCGACGAGGAGGGGAAGAACGCTCAGGACGCCAAGGAGCACTGCCCCCCGCCGCGCCCCGAGCCAGCCGAGGAGGGCGGCATAGGAGGGGAGGGCCATGAGGATGAGAAAGAGTGCCGACGTCGCACCGGTCTCTGCCCTGAAGTCCACGAGGGCGAACCCGACGAGACCGAGACTCAGGGCGCCGAGCCCCGTCGCCGCCCGCCATGCACGAATGTTCATGTCATCCTTCTCCTAGATTGCCTTCGAGAGGGTGACGGCCGCAAAGGCCAGGCCTCCGAGAGCGGTGTTGATGATCGGGAGGTACCAGTACACCCTGCCAATGCGCATCCTCCGCGAGAGGAGGAGCGAGAGGGGGACCGCCGGGAAGAGGAGGACCGGCAGGGCAAGGGGCGAGAACCCTGCAAGCGCCATCACCAGGAGGGCGAACCCCGACCAGAAGAGCAGACACAGGACAAGCGAGCCCTGCTCGCCGAGGAAAACCGCCGTCGTGGTGATCCCGGCCGCCCGGTCGCATTCGATATCAGGCACCGCCGAGAAGAGGTGCATCGCGGCGATGTGCATGAATCCCGCGGCGACGAGAAGGGCCGGTGGGAACGTCCCTGAGGCCAGGAGATACCCGAAGATGCCTGGCATGATATAGAGCATGTTGGAGGAGAAGTCGAGGAACGGTACCTCCTTGAACCTGAGCGGTGGGGCGCTGTAGAAATACGAGAGAAAGAGGAAGAGGAGAAAGACGAGTTTCTCTTCAGGAGTCTGCGAGACGAGGAGGAGGAGACTGAACCCGGCGACGAGGAGGAGAACGGTCCTGAGGTCATGGCGCTCGGCGGCGACGAGGTAGTGCTCCTTCTCCCCCTTCTTCTGGTTGAGGCGGTCGGTCTCCCCGTCCCAGCGGTCGTTGACGCCGTAGATGAAGATGTTTGCCGGGAAAAAGAAGTAGAGGAGATAGAGGGTGTATGCCGGGAGGAAGAAAGCCGTCCATGACGCCATCCCGAGGGCGTAGCCAAGGACATAGGTGCCGCCCGTATAGATCCAGAACCGTGGCCTGGAGACCGAATATGCCAGGGCGAGGCGGGTGGTCACCCGGTCTCACCCCCGCCCGGGCCATGTGAGGACGAGGGTGTTGGCACAGGCGCGGCCGACTGCTCTCAAGGGAGAGGGCTTGACCTTCTGGCGGTAGACGACGAATGGTTCTTTTCTGATCTCCTCGGCCGTCCAGCGGTAGAGGTCTGAGGCAGTCTTCACCGGCACCAGGTACCTGAACGGGATAGACCCGAAGCCTGCTTCCCCCTCGCTCTGCCAGAGGAGATAGCGCTCGAGTTGTGCCCTGACAAATGAGACGAAGGCATCGGGTGCAGCATAGGTTGTCTCATAGTCCAGGGATGGGAGATCGAAGGCCGTCAGTTCGTCCTGCGGGAAGTAGGTGCGGCCGAGTTCAAGGTCTTCGGCGATGTCCCTGATGAAGTTGATATATTGCATTGCCTTCCCGAGGGCGCGGGCGGCCTCAAGTGCGTCTTCAGAGAGCCCCATCACCCGCGCCATCATCAGCCCGACCACCTCTGACGATCCGTACAGATACTCTTCGAGGTCGGCGAGAGTCGCATAGGTCGCCTTCCAGAGGTCGCACTCCATCGAGCGAAAAAAAGCCTCCACCCATACTGGTTCGATCTTCTTCCTCTCCATCAGGTCGACGAAGGCGTCGACGACGAGGTCATCGCTCGGTTCGCCCCCGAGTGCCCCGAGGTAGCGCTCCTTGAAGGCGAAGTATGCAGCGGTCTCCTGGGGGACGGCGTCGACAAAGTCGTCGGCGATCCTGACAAATGAGTAGAGAAGGAAGACATCCTCTCGTACCGGCCGCGGAAAAAAGAGGGTGCTGTAGAAGTACGTCGTGCTCCCGTGCCTGAAGATCTGGTAATGGGTAGGCGTGACCATGACCTCGCCGCCCTACCCTTGGTGCCGTTCGGCGATCTCGCGTGCCACGATGCTGGAGGAGATGAGGGTCATCGGAACCCCGATCCCGGGGTGGGTGTACTGCCCGGTATAGTAGAGGTTCCCGACCTTCTTGCTCTGGTGCGCCGGTCGCCAGAGGGCCGTCTGGAAGAGCGTGTGCGAGAGCCCGAGGGCCGTGCCCTGGTAGGCGTTGTAGCGCTCCTCGAAGTCGTGCAGCGCAAAGATCCGGCGGACCACCACTGCGCTGCGGAGGTCTTCGCCCAGGTTCTCCTCGAGGTCGTCGAGAACCCGCGTGAAGAACGCCTCTCTCAGAGCCGGGGTGTCCTTGAGGCCGGGAGCGAGGGGCACCAGGATGAAGAGCGCCTCGCCGCCGGGCGGGGCGGCCGTCGAGTCGGTCTTCGAGGGGACGTTGACATAATATGAAGGGTGGTCAGGCCATGCCGCCTTCTTCGGGTCGAAGATGAGGTCGAACCCCTCCTCCCAGTCACGGTCAAGGACAAGGGTGTGGTGCGCTAGACCGTCCACCCGTCGGTCCAGGCCCAGGTAGACAACAAATGCCGAGGGCGCAAGTACTCTTGAGCGCCAGTATTTCTCAGGATAACTCCGGTGGGCCGGGTCCAGGAGGTCGAGTTCGGCATGGGCATAGTCGGCATTTACCAGGACCAGGTCGGCGTCGCGGCGGCCTGCGGCGGTGACGACTCGGGTCGCCTCCTTCCCTTTTACCTCGATCTGCTCCACTGGTTCGTTGAGGGCGATCTGGACCCCCAAGGCGCGGGCAAGAGAGGAAAACCCATCGACCACCGCCCGCATCCCCCCGACCGGGTACCAGACCCCCATCGTCATGTCGATGTGAGACATGATATGGTAGAACGACGGCGTGTTCTGCGGCGAACCACCCAGGAACCCGATGGAGTACTGGACGATCTTCTGCGCCTCGTCACTCTCAAAATGCCGCTTGACGAATTTTTCCAGACTCTCGAAGATATGCATCCGTCGCCCCTGCATGATCAACCGACCGCTGAGAAAGTCGAAGATCGAGCGGTAGTCGCGATACAGGAACTCGTTGATCGAGAGGTCGTAGAGTTCTTGTGCCGAGTCGAGGTACGCCTTCAGTTTCTCGCCGCCCCTCTCCTCGAAGGAGTCGAAGAGGGCATAGTCTTTCTCGAGGCCCGCAGGAAGGTCGACGACCTCGCCGCCGCCAAAAAAGATCCTGTATGCCGGGTCAAGGCGGGTGAGTTCATAGAAGTCGGCCGGACGTTTCCCGAACTCGTCGAAGAACCTCTCGTAGACGTCGGGCATCAGGTACCACGAGGGCCCCATGTCAAATGAGAACCCCTGCTCCTGGTAGACACCTGCCCGGCCGCCCACCTGCTCGTTCTTCTCGACCACTTCCACCTCAAGCCCCTGGCGTGCCAGTAGGGCCGCCGCCGAGAGACCGCCAAATCCTGCACCGACAACGATCGCCTTCATCGCCCCCACATCCCCCTCCAGGGCCGCAAAGGCCCTGGCGCTTCATCTGCAATTAGGCATAAAAAAGGTATCGTCGAATCAGGAGGACCGGGTATGCACTGGGATTAGACCCCTGGTATAATTTCGTTCAGAACAGATCATCCAGGGGTGGAGGCACCCTTGATCCCTCTCCTTACGAAAAGGCTGCGGGTGGGAGCACCATTCATCGCCGTCCTTCGGTATGGGAAGGGGGAGATAAAACCCTGCGATGGGGCAGCCCTTCCGGCCAACGTACCTTCCGACATCTTCTTGTCGAGGGCTCCCTCGAAGACTCGTCTTCTCATGTTCGCTTCGCTCACACCTCGCAAATAATCTCTGTAGAA
>JAQVHG010000017.1 GCA_028696365.1 Methanofollis sp. | reverse complement strand
TGCCAGAGGCGGCCCGTGACCTCATCACCGGAATCAAGGAGCAGGTCGATCTCCCGATCTGTCTTCACGCGCACTCGACGAGCGGAATCGCCCCGATGAGTTATCAGGCGGCCATCGAGGCAGGGGTCGATATCCTGGACACGGCGATGTCGCCCTTCGCCCTCGGGACCTCTCAGCCCCCAACCGAGAGCGTGGTAGCCTCGCTCAAGGGCACGAACTGCGACACCGGGATCGACCTCCACGCCCTGCTGGAAGTAAGAGACCTCTGCGTCAAACTCAGAGACAAATACGGCGGGCTCCTCAACCCCATCTCAGAGCGGGTGGACAGCAATGTGCTGGTCTACCAGTTGCCTGGCGGGATGATCTCAAACCTCGTCTCCCAGCTCAAGGAGCAGGACGCCCTCAACCGCCTTGAAGAGGTGCATGCCGAGATCCCGCGGGTGCGCAAAGACCTCGGCTACCCGCCCCTGGTCACCCCGACGAGCCAGATCGTGGGGACGCAGGCGGTCCTGAATGTCCTGATGGGGAGTGATCGCTACTCCAATGTGACCAAGGAGGTCAAGGACTATGTCAGGGGGCTGTATGGCCGCCCGCCGGCCGAGATCTCAGAGGAGATCAGGCACCTGATCATCGGGGACGAAGAGGTGATCACGGTGCGGCCGGCGGACCTGCTGGAGCCTGCCTACGAGAAGATGCGCGAGCAGGCCATGAAGGAAGGACTGGTCAGGAAGGAGGAGGACGTCCTCACTTATATCATGTACCCGGCGATCGCCCCCTCCTTCCTCAAGGGCGAGCGGACCGCGGAGCCCATCCCTGAAGCGGTCCAGGCGGCCCCGGCCGCGGCCGAGGTGCCCGGGTTCATGGAGGTCGAGGTCGACGGCGAGGTCTTCTCGGTGCGGATCCTCTCGGTGGAAGGGAGTGCGGTCGAGACGTCCGCCCCTGCCGCCGGCAAAGAGATCCCGCGGGGCGAGATCGCCGGCGGGGTCAAGTCCAATATGCAGGGCATGGTCCTTGAGGTGCGGGCGAACATCGGCGCCACGGTGAAGAAGGGCGACGTCCTCCTGGTCCTTGAGGCGATGAAGATGGAAAACCCCATCTATGCCGCGGCCGACGGGAAGGTCACTGAGATCTTTGTCGACGTCGGCGATGTCGTTCAGAACGGTGACGTGCTCATGGTGGTCGAGTAGGCCACCCACTCATCTCTCGTGAGGTTGTAATGAGATATTTTGAGAAGGTACTCGTCGCAAACAGGGGCGAGATCGCGATCAGGGTGATGCGCGCCTGCCGCGAGCTCGGGATCGAGACGGTGGCAGTCTACTCGACCCCAGACAAGAACGCTCTCCACGTGAAGTACGCCGACGAGGCGTTCTTTGTCGGCGAGGCGCCCCCCCAGAAGAGTTACCTGAACATGGACCGGATCCTTGAGATCGCAGAGATGTCAGGGGCCGAGGCGGTCCACCCGGGCTACGGTTTCCTGGCAGAGAACGCCACGTTTGCAAAACGGGTCGAGGAGGAGGGGGTCACCTTCATCGGGCCGTCATGGAAGACCATCCATATGATGGGCTCAAAGATCGAGAGCAAGCAGGCGATGAAAGATGCCGGCGTCCCGGTCCTGCCAGGTACCGAGGGTGGGGTGCGTAGTATAGACGAGGCGGCAAGGGTGGCAGACGAGATCGGCTACCCGATCATCGTCAAGGCAAGTGCCGGCGGCGGGGGCATAGGGATGCATATCGTCAACACCCCTGCCGAACTCGAAGAGGCGATCAAGGGGAGCATGAAGATCGCGGAGTCGGCCTTCGGCGACCCGACGGTCTTCATCGAGAAGTACCTGGTCAAGCCGCGCCATATCGAGTTCCAGGTGCTGGCCGACCGCTATGGCAACACGCTTCACCTGTACGATCGTGAGTGTTCGATCCAGCGCCGTCACCAGAAACTGGTCGAGGAGGCGCCATGCCCAATCATGACCGATGAACTCCGTGAGCAGATGGCCGCCTCGGCGGTGACGGTCGCAGAGACTTCGGGCTACCAGAACGCGGGGACGGTGGAGTTCCTGTACGCCGACGGCAACTATTATTTCATGGAGATGAACACCCGTCTCCAGGTCGAGCACACGATCACCGAGATGATCACCGGGATCGACATTGTCAAGCAGCAGCTGGCGGTCGCCGCAGGGCAGGACCTGCCCTTTGACCAGGAGGATATCAGTATCCGCGGACATGCGATCGAATGCCGGATCAATGCCGAGGATCCGCTCAATAACTTCCAGGCCGACCCGGGCAAGATCATCAGGTACCGCTCGCCTGGAGGCCCAGGGATCAGAGTGGACTCTGGCGTCCATATGGGCTACACGATCCCCCCGACCTACGACTCGATGGTCTCCAAACTCTGCGCATGGGGGCAGACGAGGATGGAGTCGATCGAACGGATGCGCAGGGCGATCTATGAGTATGTCATCATGGGCGTGAAGACCACCCTGCCTCTCCACCATGCGATCATGCACAACCGTGAGTTTGTGCGGGGCAACACCCACACCCACTTCCTCCAGGAGGAGCATATTGCCCAGACGCTCGGGCGCTCCCTGCGTGAGGAGGAAGCACGCATGCAGACGCTGGCGGCGTCGTTCCGCCAGGGGAAGGAGATGGCGGCGATTTCAGCCGCGGTCAATGTCTACATCAACCAGCGGCGGCGGGGATAATCTCTGCCCCACAAAAACCTTTATTAATCCATCCATCCTTGTTATAATGCACTTAGGTGCAAACACACATGCTGCGGTGGCCTAGTCGGTTAGGGCGCCAGACTCATAGGGTTTTGAGCAACGGACGCGCCCAGATCTGAGATATCTGGAGGTCGGGGGTTCGGATCCCCCTCGCAGCATTCTTTTGGGATGTTTTCTTGTGAATGTGTAATGTCTTTCTAAGAAGGGTGCTTTTTTGGGATATTTTTTGAGCAAAGTGAGAGATAGAAGTGCTGGCCTTCTTTGAGTATAGGTTCATATGGAGGTATGCAGATTGTATTTCTCATCCTTTCGCAGGCTATATTCCCACAATAATGACTTGAGATGTTATTTCAAAGAATATTGAGAGCAGATTCACCTGTATATCTCATCCAACCGCCATACCAACCGCAGTGCTTCTGGGTTTCCACTCTCTGCAAATATATCTAGGAGCCGGAGGAGATCCTGAAGGGCCTCTCCCTCTTGCACATCATATCGATGGTCGGCAAGAATCGTCTCTACCAATTTTACGACGTCGTTGAGGGCAAGAGGATCGTTATTATAGCCAGTAGGTTTACTCGCTTCAGCGACGTCTGCTGCCATATGGATGACTCCTTTGGGGTCATATATAAGAACAGAATTCAGGAGTTCCATAAACCAGTATGCTGTTGGTGCAAACATGACACCAATATCTTTGTCCAACGCAAAGGACGATATCTTTTCCATAACTGGTTTAACCATTGAGTAGAGGTTTCTTTTTTGTTTATTGCTCCTCTCATCAATAGCAAACTTAAGTAGCATAAATGTCCTATCGATTGTCTCATAGAAGGATTTCATGCTGGATTTGATATTTTCATCTTTAGAATGACTAATATTAGGATTGAGTTCCTTTATTCCATCTGCAACCGCATTGATTGCCTTCTCGATCCACTGCACTGCCCTTTCAGTACATTTACCTCCCTCTCTAGAGTCAATATCTGGAGACCTCAGAATAGATAGTGCAGAAGAGGTTGCAGACTGAAGAGATGTGGCATATCGGGTTGGTTCCGTTAGGAGTTTACTCGTTACCTCACCTGCCCAGGCATCCTGATGTATGATATCAAGCCCCACCAATAAAGAGAGCAGCGGTTTCAACGGGGTTTTACTCTCATCTATTCTTATAGTCCTGTTCACAAGTGTCTCAAGTGTTTTCTGTGCATTTTCTCTGTCTTTGACTATGACAGATTGAAGATCACGGCATAGTGCTTCCAGTACTACTCTGTTCTGTTCGTACTTGCTCCGTTCCTCTATGATGTTCCAGAATGTCTTTGGTGACCGCTGATGAAGATAGAACAGCCGTGTCATGGCAAGGTAGCGAACTGAGGGAACTGGATCCTGCGATAAGTCCACGATCGCCTTAAGGATCTCAGAATCAGGCTCGTGCATTGCAAGCATGATCAATCCACTCGCGGCTTCATTTCGTGGCGCAGGTGACCAAAAGGGAAAGTTAAATCCTGAGTCAGATGTAGGATCTGGTATAGGTAACTCGTGTACTGCGCATTTCAACAGGACGCTCCGACAGAACTGATACTCCTGACTTCGTGAGTCTTTAACCCCTTTGCTCATTGCACAAACACAGGAGGCGAGATTCGTCCATGCGGTTCGATTAACCGCTGGTTCTGCAGTGGTTGCCAGCTTTAATTCGTCCAACAATCCTTGTACAATAGGAATAATCTCCCTGATACTTGCAGGAGTAGGTTCTTTATTTCGCCATTGGACAGTGAATTTATCTAAAGGAGTAGAATACTTCAGCAGATTCTGATTTTCAGATCGATCAGGATGTGCTCCCTGCAGTTCCAACCAATCGTTCTCAGTAGCCTCCGTAGTACTTCTACTAATGCTGATGAGTGGTTTATCCAGTTTAGCCAGATAATCAGCCATCATGCCTTTTTTGATCTCCCGTGCTTCAGCCGTCATCAGTCGATCTAATGGAAGCCTGCTGAGCAGACGGTCCCGACGATGAATGAGATATTTTTTGTTTTTTGGGTCTGTTTCTTCTTTAGGTATCTTCAGGATAGCTTCCTCGATACAGTGCACCTGATCATCAGTATATTCTGGTGTTGCTACTGCGAGGAAGTCTCTCAAAACTTCATGTGTTTCTGTGTGCACCATAACCGGGGGTGCTCTGCAAAGGTCGAAGAGGGGCTGTGCAAACACTTCCGCATGTTGTGTGGCAAGTTTGAAGAGCCTCCGCCAGAGATACGCAGCTTGGGCATGCTCCTGAAATAGATCTAAAATCACAGGAATCTTTGCACGTCCACTCTCTGAGAGAGTAAGTTCATCGATAAAATTGTAGAGTTCATCAGCCAATTTTACTTCTTCCACAGCGTTGCCGTCATCATAGATATAACTTCTATCAGATATGTAAAATGCCGGTTTTCCATGAAATTGGAACTCTTCTCTAAGATCTTCGATTCTAATATTCTTGGATGAGTAGCAGAGAATATACTTGTCTATAATAAACTGGTTCAGGCATTTGATCAGCGTTCCAGTTCCCACAACCGGTTTGTCTCTGAGAAAATTCGGGGCATGTTTCGTGAGGCTGTACTGGCACATCGAAAAATCCTGACGACGTGTACTATACAGTGTGAGAAGTGCGCTGCAACCAAGTCGAGTTTGTTCGTTACTTGACTCTGTATGAGCCCATATAGCCGTGTAGATCCTTGCAGCGAAATTGGGATCAGATGGCCAGATCTGGTTGACATGGTTGGCCAATTTGTAAATATATGCAAGCGAGAAGTCTTCCTCATGCATCACTTGCAGCACAGATTCGAGCAGTTCTCTTGATCTATTCGGATCCGTCGAATACGTCCTCGTCACGAGAGGCACAATCCAACGTGCTCCGAGGGCGTCGATCCTTTCTCTTTTCTCAATATTTTCCCGCTGATCCCAGATCCATTCCAGGAATTTACGACTACTTTCTCCACAACATTGAAGCACCTGCTTGTTGTCACCATTTTCAGCCCGGTTACATATTTCTGAAATGAGAAATGCAGACTCCCAGGCAAAAATATCATCCATGTGGTCTACAAGAATTCTCAGGAACCGTATCCATAGTGTATCCCTCTCATTCTGCAACGCGTCCGAGTCACTTTGGAATGTACAGAGGGCCTGCAGAGTATCGAGGATCGCTTCCTCCCCTCTATTATGAGGAGCGTTCAATGAGGTGATAAGAGGTGATAGTTGTTCTATGGTACGCGCCTCACGTACAATTACGCTTGTTGGAAGGAGTCGTGCAAATAATCTGATATTGGCATCGGTCCTTCTTTGGATATACCAGAACACCTTCCAGAAGAGATCAGAATGTTTCAGCCATAGCCTTACGAAATAGTAGTATAGACTTGGCCGGAGGAAGAGTGTACGCTCTGGTTCCTCTGAAATAAACTCAACCAGTTCTCTTGGTTCATCATCGATGAGAAGAATGCTCACCGCGTAGTCAAACAGGATGTTGTGTGCATATGCTACACGCTGCCTCGTCACTGAGGCATTGACGAGGATCTCTAAATCCAATAGATCTCTTAGGATATCACCCTCTTGAATGTCCTCTATGTCTTCTTTTCGTGCAGAGAGTACATAATTATCCACCATCCTGCGGGTAAGTTTTGTTAGGAAAATCTGTTTCTTCTCCCCCGAATCTCCATCCAATACGCGCTGTTTCCAGAATAAATCCAGTAATTCTGTTTCGGTTCTGATCGGCGTGAACTGACAGATATCTGAATCCCGTTTGACCAGTTTCTCAAGCAATGTTAGGTTGAACGGTATTCGCAGGAGTTCCTTAAACTCCTCGGAAGCGCCATCTACAACCGCCTGCATTGCAGGGTAGATCTCTATGGTATCCTGTAATCCTTTTTCTGTGAGTTTAGGTATCACAAAGTGTCGGCAGAAGATATCAGACATCTGGTACGCTGGATCTGGTATATCCTCATTATGTGAGGCAAAGAGATCCATGAGGGTCTCTGATCTCTGGGCGTCATATGTACGAGCACTGACAATGACATTCCAGGATTCTCCCAACTGATTTTGAACTTGATATATTAGGTCAAGATAGTACTTTCGGTTTCTATCTGATCGTGCGGCATCAAATGCGTCAATGATCAAGATCCTGGGTTTTCCATTTTCACCCTTTGTTTGAGCTTGCAAATATTCTATTAGGGGGCATTTTAACCCAAGTTCGTCACCTAGATCTTTCTTGCTGTCCCCACTTAATTTGTCGACAGGGATGTACAAGAAAGGAATACCATTTTCATGGAAGTATTTACAGGTTTTTTTTAATTGATGAGTCTTTCCGACACCTGGTGGTCCGATAACAATGCCACTACCTTCCAGAGCAAAAGTCAGGAATGCATTATCGAGATTATCTCGTCGAATTTCCACTAGTACAACCCCAGAGTTTTCTGATTGATCTCATCGAGTGAGGGAAAACCTACTTCAGGAGGTTTCGTAATTTTTTTAGATTCTGTCTTTTCAACCCTTCGTTCTGTTGGTTTAGGATGCTCTTCTTTCAAAAGGGCTTGAAGATGAAACACCAGGTTCTGAAGCCCTCCATGATCAGCGATTCCATTTTCGTCTTTGGGCGCGTAATAGAAAACTGTCTGGATCCCTTTAGATCGAAGCTTTCTCTCGATTTCATCCCGTTCATCATCACTACTATACCCCATTATTGCAAAGTGTACAGGGTCAGAATCCAGGGAAAAATCCTTTTGAACAATTTCCAATGTGTTCATGAAGAATGGATCATCCATGCTAAATCCGACAAATACAAGTGAATGCATCACGAGCAGCGACCAGATCACCTTCCGGTGGAGTGTGTCCAGAGTTCTTCCTTTGGTTGACGAAGTGTCGGGGTTCATCATGCCGTATTTCTTAAGATAATCTTCTTCTGTTAGGATGATTCCCTGAGGATTAGTATGACAGCCATGAAGATGTAATATTTTATTATGCGGATTGTCTGGCGATAGTGAGCGTAAATACTCGTGCACACGGTATCGCTTACTTTCATCGCAGAGATCTATTGGATCACACCTCAGGTATCCCTCGCCTTCATACGCTGCCCCCGCAGCATACTCAAGAACTTCATCATAGTTTGTTGTGGTTATGCCACAGAATCCCAATTTCAATAGGGTGCAATGAAAATCGGTAAAATTATCAGAGTCATGTCGTGGTTGAAATATCCTGTCGATGAATTTATAATACTCACTTAATCTTCCTGATTGGCTTATATTCTCTTTTATCTTGTCAGAGTCCTTTACTAGATCTTCAGAGGATGTTTCAGACGGTTCTGGCGTGAATTTATTCCCTAATTCTTCGATAAGTTCTTTCCAGAGTGGGTATCCTACAATAGCACTACTCCCTGCTCCGACCATTAAAACGCCTTTCTGTTCTCTTAGCAGGGAGATGAGTCCATTCATCTCATCGTCATCGTTTCGGGACTTCAAGTAGGCTATATCTCCTTAAGTCAACTGAGTTAGTGAGGGTAAAGAGGGCAAATTCTCTATCCATAATTCGTCCAGTTTAATGCCACGAGGCTGGGGGATAGTGTTTGTATCGAGTTTCGTTCGGAGGAGAAATTGAGTTCTGGATACGAATTGTAGGAACAACTCTATTGAGATAGATGAGGTAAAGAAATCCCTCATCTTATCTCAAACCAAGGAAGTGGTTGTAGCGGAGCCTCGGGGTGAAAGGCTGACGTATAGATCTTATTGTCTCTAATCTCGAACCAAGGAAGTGGTTTTAATGGAGCTTCTGGGTGAAAGGGTGAGGTATAGATTCCCAACATAAATTTCATGTAGTTATTTTCGATATATATCTTTATGCAATCCTCCCAGCCTACAAGACAAAGAACCTTAAGAGTCATAACCGGAATGCGGAGATATCACTTTCTAGATTTGATTCATGGAAAAAATCGATAGAATCGAATCTTATTCAGGCCACCTTTACGAGCGTGATGATGTTCTATATGATCTCCTTCCTTGCCGATCCGGTGCTGGCCTATATCGGGGTACGGAGGGTGATAACGCGAGTATTTCCAGCGAACAGGGGCGTTTCGACACGGACGAGTGTATCTCCCTGACCTCCGCCCTTTCCTTCCACGGCCCCGAAATACTAACGAACTACTAATCTATGCAAAATGAGTATTTCATCTTCAACAAAGACTACATCCTCCGGGGAGAGGCGAACAGAGAGAACAACGTTGCAGGATAGTCATCAAGAGGCATCATGCCTCTCCGTACCGTGAAAAAAGATAAGATCGGTTCTTTTCCCCTTTCAGAAGGGATCAATACAGACGATCATAACCTTCATCACGAATACCTCCGTATACTCTAGTATGCCCGCCGACACCACCACCATCAAGATCAGGGTCCCCCTGAAGCACCGCCTGGACTCTCTGAAGGTCCATCCCAGGGAATCCTACACCGACGTGATCGAGCGGCTTGTGGAGATGGCAGTCGATGACGAACCCCTCAGCGACGCCACCATCAAAGCCATCGAGGAGTCCCTCGAAGACATCAAAAAGGGCCGGGTCTATACTCTTGAGCAGATCATGGCGGAGCTGAAAGACGAATGAGTTATCGCGTCTTCTTCTCCGCGAAGGCCCGCCGTGACATCAAACGTATCCCGAAGGACTACGCCCTCGCGATCGGTAAAGAACTGATGTCGCTCGCCGCGGAGAAGGACCCGAAGAGGCATGTGAAGAAGATACAGGGAGGACAGAACCCGCCATTTTACTCTCTCAGGGTCGGCGAATACCGTGCCATCCTCACCATCGTCAACGACGTGATGGTCATCCACGTGATCGAGGTGGGGCACCGGAGTACGGTGTATCGGAAATATTGACGCTTCTATCATTCAACTGAAAAAGAACACTGAATAAAAGAATTTTCTATCTTTTTCGAGAGAGTGCCGAGATCCTGCGTGCATGCATGACAGAGAAGTCCATGGTCGAACTTCTGGCATAAGCACCGCCGCACGCCACAAAAAAATTGATGCTTATTCTCTCAAAAATACGTCCCCCCCTTCTCAAACGCCTCCCGACGCTCACGTGCCATCTGGTACAACCGCGCTTCCACCTCCTGGTCGCCGAGGACATACCCCCTCCAGTACTCCGTATTCGGGTCCTCGGGCACGACGATGATCCCCTTCTGCTCCGCCACCCGGTCCAGGATCAGCGCCGCCGCCTTTTCGACAGGATAGGCGTCGTCTGGGATCTTCAGGTCACCACGGGCCTTGCCGTCGATCCCCTTGTTGAAGATTGGGGTTGCGATGTTTGCGGGACAGATGGTCGAGAAGTGAAGCCCCTTCTCTGCAAACTCATATTTCAGGCACTCGGTCATGCCGGTCACCCCGAATTTCGTGAGAGAGTAGAGCGCCTGGAACGGGGGCGGGACGATGCCTGCGATCGAACTGGTGTTCACGATATGGCCTGATCCCTGCCTGAGCATGATCGGCACCGCGAAATGGACGCCGTAGATGACGCTCCAGATATTAGTATCGATGATCGTTTTCCAGTCCTCCAGGGTGACCATCTCGAATGGGATGGTGCCGCCCACCCCTGCGTTGTTGAAGAGGAAGTCCAGTCTGCCGGCCTTCTCCACCGTCTCCTCGATGCCCCTCTGCACCTGCTCCTCCTTCGTCACGTCCATGATGAGCGTGCGGACGCGGTCGCCGTACGCAGAGAGTTGCGCCGCGGCCCTGGCGATCTTTTCTGGGTTGCGCCCGGCCAGATAGACGACCGCCCCCCTCTTTAAGAGTTCCTCGCTCACCGCATATCCAATCCCGGAGTTTGCACCGGTGACGATAGCGATCTTCCCATTATAATGCTCATCCATATGTTCCACCTCTTATTCGATGACCCTCGCACCCATCGCATGCAGGAACGCTCTTCCTTCGGTCAGCACCGCCTGCGTCACCCTCTTGACCGGGAGCGCGGCAAGACTGTTGATGATATAGTACTGGACAGGGTTCTGCATCGGGGTCTGTTCGGTCCACTGGAGGGTGCCTACCCCCACCTGTGCCGATTCCACCTCCATGCCCTGCGGGTAGAGGACAAACTGGCTCAACTCCGCACCGGGCGCCCCTACCTTCGGGACATACCGCCACCCCAGGGTGTTCATCGACGCGAACTGGGCCTTTAACGCCTCCAGATCTCCGTCGGTGACCGCTCCCGTGGCCTCGAAGTCCATGGTGAGGAAGGTGTTCCCCTCATAACTGACCGTCGTGGCATAATGCGGCCTGACGATGTGCAGGTCCTCGATATCTGCATAAATCTTTGGAATACCAGTCTGCTCCCGCCCCCCGAGGATCGGAGCGGTCTTGTTCTCCCAGACCACCAGGGTGTACGCACCGTCCACCTGGTCCTTCTCCCCATGGAACCTGACCGGCGCCGCCACGTTGATCAGGTTGTACTGCCCGCCCTGCATCCAGTTGATCTCGGTGAATTTGCTGAAACTGACCTGTACCTCAGGCGCCAACAATTCAAACCCTTCAGGGATGTAGTGTTCAAGACTCTCTCTCTCGGTCTCATAACCGATTGCCAGAGAGGTCGATCGCTGCGCGACGATCGCCTCGGGATCAAATTTAGCGCCTCCAAAATGGGCCGGCATCAAATACGTGTAGTCGCTACGCGGTTGGAACATAGATATTCCTCTCCGGCACATATTGCCAGAACATATATATAGTGTTGGATTTTTCATTCTGGTTGTCAGGTTTTGGCTCTGTAGAAACCCTCTTGATGCATCTCTCTGGCGGGGGGCTTGGCCGCCCCCCACCCGGACCCCCCCGCGAACACGATAGGTCGTGGACGGCAATCCCTCTTCAGGGAGTTTCGATATGCCTTCCCGGCTCAATCTTCATCCCAGGGATCTGGGGACAGAGTTCCTGGAGAGATTCATGAGGGAAGGCGGGTGAGCCACGTTCACACTAAGAAGGGGTGAGGGTTTCTACAGAGCTCAGGTTTTAGAAACCATGGGGTACGGGAAACGCAACCAGAGATCGGATTGACCCTGTGATCTCGCCGACTGGCAGAGGTGATTGGTAATTTTGGCCCTGTAGAAATCCTTACATCTTCCGGGTACAAGCGCGATTCAACTACCTTCCTCCATCTTCTTACTGGGGATAAGTGCCGCCCACCCGCCAAGGAAAACCATCTAGAGGATTTCTACACAACCTTTTCCTAAAGTGTTCGTTGTCTTTCAGGTTGAGAGGTCATCCCAAAACTCTCCAGCCCTCATCCTTACCGATGAAGAACAATGGATGACAATGAAGAGATCCCAACTTTTTCATCGCGCACCCGTGCATTCGTCGCCTTCCCACCTCTGTGGTCAGGGGCTCTGCCCCCGGACCCTCGGGATGGCGATAGGACCGGGAAGATAGAGTTAAGATCATGACGACGGGACGCAATCCTCCGCCAATCTTCATCGGCGGCGGGTCAGGGGGGCGGCCAAGCCCCCCGGTCTGGATCTTCAGGATATTCTCAGAGCATATCCCAAAACTGTCTTGAGGTGAACATCCCCTCGAACTGAAGTGCTTCCTTCCAGAAATTCTGAACGCTATCCTTCACGCGACATCTCTCATCAAAAGCAGCGAGCATCCGTGTGACTTCCAGGGTGGCCGAGGAGGTCTCTCCCCCCTCCTGTCCATACCGGCCTCGAAAAAAGGGTTGAATGGGCTTTGTAGAAATCCTCTCGATGAATCTCTGTGAATCTCTGTGGTGGGGGGCGTGCTGCCCCCCCAAACCCCCCGCGATCACGAGAGGTCGAGGACGGCAGCACCCTAATCGTGTTCGTTGATTCTGCCTTCCTGGCTCTTTCTTGCTTCCAGGGGGTCCGGGCGGCACACATTCTCCCCACGATACGTGAGGGTTTCTACAGAGCTGTTAAATGAATGATTACTCACAGAGGACTACGGGCTTGATCACGTCCCCGCTCTTGTTTCTCATCATCATGAGCGCCTCTTCGATCTTGTCGAATCCCTTGAAGACATGGGTCGCCATGAGCGACGGGTCCATGCGATCATACTTCACGATGTCGGCGAGGCGTTCCATCCGCACCTTTCCACCAGGGCAGAGACCATTTATGATGTTCTTGGACGCCATGCCGAAGCCCCAGCCCACGCGGGGGATCGGCAGAGTGTCCTTGTCACCCATGCCTTTGCCAAAGTAGTTGTTGTTCGAGATGGTACCCCCGGCCTTGGCCATACTTATGGCATCCATGAGAATGTCGGGCCCTCCACCGGAGACGATGACGGAGTCAACCCCCACGCCACCGGTCGCCTCGATGATCTGCTCCACGGTGTCGCCATCCTTGTAACTGACGATATCTGTCGCACCGTACTTTTTCGCGATCTCGATGGATTTTGGTCTGGTCCCGACAGCGAAGATCCGCCCGGCACCGCGCAATCGTGCACCAGCGACACCGCAGAGGCCGACCGGCCCGATGCCGAGGACGGCAACGGTACCCCCGATCGGAATGTTCGCGTTCTCGGCGCCCATGAAGCCCGTGCTGAGCATGTCAGGGATCATGACGGCCGCTTCCAGCGACATGCCTTCAGGGAGGAGAGCAAGGTTGGCATCCGCCTGATTCACGTGGAAATATTCGGCGAAGACGCCGTCCTTGAAGTTCGAGAACTTCCAGCCGCCGCACGCTTCGGTGGTCTGCGAGGGGAAGCCACGCTGCTCGGCTTCCTCGCCCCAGTCTGGAGTAATAGCCGGCACGATGACACGGTCGCCTGGCTTGAAGTCTTTGACCTCGCTTCCCACCTCGTCGACGATGCCAAGGGCTTCGTGCCCGAGGATCATGTTGTGTCGGTCGCCGATGGCCCCCTCCCAGACAGTGTGGACATCGGACGTGCACGGTGCCAGTGCCAGCGGCCGGCAGATGGCGTCCATCGGGCCGCACTTTGGTCTGTCTTTCTCTATCCAGCCTACTTCGCCGATCTTTAGCATTGCAAAGCCTTTCATGTTTCTTACCTCTTTTCCGGTATGAGAACGACAGCGCGATCCTAGTATGTATGAGCCATGGGGGGTGAGTCTCACGATCGCAATCTTGATAATGCGGTAAAGACCATTCTTGTAGTTGGCGTAACATCGGTACGGTTCAAGGAAGATTCTCAGGTCTATTATGAACCTCGCCGATACCGCCCATAATCTCTACACAATATAGGATTTGTGGATTCTCACACCACAAACTGTCTGTCTCTGTTGATTATACATAAGAGTATTTTTTATTGCTCATCATTGAGGGGGTCCAGATGCGTTGGATCTCTTCGGAGGCGAGAAGCGCAGACTCACTTGAGATGTATGATTTCTGTCTTAAAACAAGATTTAAAAGAGAAATAATGGTTTTCTTATCCGGTGCCGGTGCCCACAGTATCACGATAATTGAACATCAATACATTGTTTGCACCAACCTTCATGACCCAAATTTTTCTCTGAGGCTATCCCAAAATTCTCCAGTCTCACTCTCTTAGAAGATCCAGAGAGATGATGGTGGAGAAATCCTCACCTCTTCGTAGCGCAAACATGCATCCATAGCCTTCCCATTTCCTCACGCCGGGGGCGCCTGCCCCCAGACTCGCTGGATTGCGATAGGGGGACGATAGGGGGAGGCGAAGAGACGATCATAAAGAAGAGATGCGATCTGCTGCCAATCTCAATCCGTGGGAGGGTCCGGGGGGCACTCTCTTTATAGTCATTAATTCTGTCTTCCCGACCCTATCGTCATCCCGGGGTCTGGGGGCAGCGCCCGGGTCGAAGAGGTGAGAGGGCGGGTGACACATGTTCTCCCCACACAGCATGTGAGGATTTCTACAAAGCCATAAAAGTGGAAACGAACGACTATATGGCGAAGAGCATTGCAGATGTCGCCTGGAAATTGCAAAACCTATCGATGGTTACTTCCACGAGTATGGTGGATGTGGCTGGCATTATGACACCTTCGACGAGAAAACAGCACAGTCTGAATTCAGGACAGAGATTAATGAGGTGCTGCGGGACTATCAGGAGGGTTATGAACTTTCAGAGGATGGGGAAATCCTTTTAATCGGCGACACCGGCCTGGAACAGTTGCTCGAAACAGAAATACCAGAATTCGATCCTGATAACATCGACAATCGACTTCGGCAAGCAATACTTAAATTTAGAAGATATCGGTCTTCAGATGATGAGAAAAGAGAAGCGGTTCGTGCTCTTGCAGACATTTTCGAATATATCAGGGCTGAATACAAGACCTCTCTTCCAAAAAATGATGAAAGTGATCTTTTCAACATCATCAATAACTTTGGGATTCGTCATCACAATCCCTCTCAAAAAACTGACTATGATCATTCCGTATGGTTGCCGTGGATGTTTTACACCTTCCTTGCGTCCATCCATCTTTCAATACGTTTGATAAAACAAGGCGCTCTGGAAAAAGGTACTGATTAAGATCCTCTATTCATCAAAAAATATTTTTTGCATGATGCTCAGCATCCATTCACTTCCCTGCTAGGTATGCTGGCGGCGTTTGCTCACTATGATCCAGCGGTAGATGTTGAATCAAATATTTATTGCAAGTATTTTTGTGCACCCTTTGTCTTATATATTGGAATAAGTAAGACTAAGCAATCCTTCCCTTTATTTGGTCTCTGATTATGGAAGAATAAACCGATATCATCGAATTTTCTCTAAAATCACAGAATCTGTTGCTTTTTTTAGATCCCTTAGTAACAAACCAATATTTTTTGAACCTTCTTCTAAATCACGCACATCTTTTGGGATATTTCTGGACCGGTGCTTCAGTCTGTTGTTAAATAAACGTATTTTTTCAATTTTATCTTGTTTCATCCCGGTCAAATTGCTTACTTCGGCATCGAATCTATTGCTATCTCGATCTTTATCTGAATTCGCTGCTTTTTCTAATGCAGAATACATCGTCCGATAAAACGAGGGAAATTCTGTATTTGTAAATGCTTTATGATACGTGTTGATTGCTTCAATAATATTGTGTTCTTCAATGGTTCTGTTCTGAGAATTGAAAATATTGTATCGAAGCAATTTTTCAACGGTTTGGAACAGTTGTTTTTCATCGATTTTTATTTTTGAAGATAAGCAAGTAGAAACTCTAATCTCGCCAACTCCAATAAAAGAGATTACCCTCTTTTCAGAAGGGTTTCCATTTGTTTGAGCCTCTGAAGGCATGGGTACGTATTCCACGTTGCTCGATAGTTGAACAGGTTGAATGAGAGATAAATAATATTTTGGCATGAGTAAGGAACATGACAACAGAAAAATATCTGTCGCTTACTCTTTTGTAAAATTATAATTTCCCTTGAGTCCCAATGATGTTGCATCATTGATGGTGAACGTATGTTCGGATCTTGGGCCTACTCTTTCATTTTCTACAGTAATTTTTCCTGAAGAATTTTCAAGAGATATTTCTACATAGGTAGTACAAGTCTGGAGTAGCAACATTGTCAATATACCCGGCTGTACAGTGAATTGTTAACTTAGGGGAGTATTTTTTCAAATTATGCAACCTCGTCAAGAATTGATATTATTCCGGGGACAAAAAAACTTTTTAATTATATTTTGGTGCCATTGATGGGATTCGTGCAATGAATACTTTCTATCTCTGCACTCTTTTTTTTGTATTCAACTTCAGATCCCCAAGGAACCGCACATCAACTAATTCTGTCAGGTCCAGAATCCGATCCCGGTTCTGCACAATATGGGTACCGTCCCCGGTCCAGAAGACCAGCCCTGGCACCGACGATGCCAGGTCGTGGGCGTCGAGCACCACCTCGATGTCGTTGGGGTCATCGATGGAGGTCTCTTCACCCCCCCTTCAGCATCTCCTTCGTCGCCGCCGCGTCTCTCCTGGTCCTGGTGATCGCCACCTCCTTCTCAAGCATCTCGACCGACAGATCCCGTTTCAGGGCGGCAATCGCCCGGCGAAACTCTCGCCTGATCTTTTTCTGGACCGTGGCGCACCGTCCATCGTTCTCGAACCCGAAACATTCCTCCCAGACCGAAGTGCTTGAATAATTTGGTTCAGGATCGTCAAAGACACGTGTCGCCGCCAGGCTCCACCCGTCGGCGGCATGAAAATAGTAGCCGATGAGGACGTTGCTGTCGTGAAAATAGGGCAGACCTACCGCTTCCCCGGCGACAGGTCCTCCAGCGCCAGGGAACGAGACAACCTCATCGTCCGGTCGAGAAGGTCGCCCGCGTCTGTCTCGATCGTATAGAGAGCTCTGGATGCTCCCTGAGGAGCGCCTCCCCGACGGCATCGAATTTCTCCTCTCCTTCCTTGCAGTACGCCCTCAGTTCATCTTCCTCGACCATACCGGTATGCACTGCATATGAGACAAAACACAGGGCGTCGCAACACTCCGCAGTCAGAGACGAGACCACCGTCAGGTTCACCCTGAGGGCGGACCTGAAGGCGTCGTCCCATGCAAGGTATGCGTCATAGAACACCGCAAGGGAAGGTAACGGATAGCGCACGAGGAGATCGTCGAGGACCTCTTCCACCTTTCCGACCCGCTCACGGGTAAGAGGATTGAGCGCCTCTGCGATGTCATGGGAAAGGGTGGTGATGCGGGTACAGAACTCCCGCTGGAATCCGTCGATAAAAAAAACCCAAAATCTTCTATGAGCCGGACCTCGTCGTCAGAGAGGGCGAAGTAGTCGAGGGGGATCTCTTCACTGTCCCGCAACTCTTTCCAGAGCCTGAGCTGGTGCGTGAGGCTGCTGACCGTTCTGGCCTTTTTTCCTTTGAGAACTCTCAGGACCATCTGGAAGAGGGCGAGTTCATAGCGGCTGAATATCTCGGTCTTCACCGGCACCCTGGCCTGGAAGAGGTAGTGGTCATAGGGCCCCGGCGGCCTTATCGGTTCTGTTCCCCCGACTCATCCTGACCGAGAAGAAGTCGTTTGTCTCGCCGGTGAGAGCGTATGCCACCAGGTCCACGGGTCCGTTCTGCATCCTGATGTATGCACTGTCAAAGAGGGTGACGCCCCGCTGGTTATAGTGGATGAGGTCGACGAAAAAGATGAACTTCATCAGTTTTGTCCGGCCGATGGCGAGGTCCTGTTCCATCGCATAGAGCATTGCATGGATTTTTTTGAGTTTTTTCATACCGCCCTCACCTCTCAATCACCGGAATAGAACCTTCGTTCCCTGATCGACGCCTGTGTATATGTCTCGTATGATAGATACCGAAAGATAACCCTTTCGGGATTGTGTGTCCTGATCGCTCACTCCACCCTTCGCCCTGC
>JAQVHG010000219.1 GCA_028696365.1 Methanofollis sp. | reverse complement strand
TCACGTGTCATGCCCATAAACGAGGTCTCCACCTCACCAAAGGAGGTGTCGATCTTGTCCATCAGGCCGCGGGCGGTCTCCCAGCCTTCCCTGGCGATCGCAAGTCCATCCTGTGCCGAGGCAAGGAGGGTCTGGCGACGTTCGTCAGAGAGCGGGATGGACATCCCGCCAGGGATGGCATTGCTCGGATGGATCGGTTTGCCGCCGACGGCCTCGGTGATCCGCTGCCCCAGTTTTCTCACTTCGATCGCCTTTTTTGCGATCTCAGGCGAGTGCCTAGCCAGGCCGATGACATTCCGCTCGGCAGCAGGGACGTCGCCGAGGATGAAGTCGGGGGCGGCGAGCATGAAGAAGTGGAGGGCGTGGGAGTGGATGAACTGCCCTGCCAGCAGAAGTTCGCGCAGCTGCCTCCCGGTCTGTGGGGGCGTCACCCCAAAGATCTGATCGCAGGCTGCGGCCGCAGCCAGGTGGTGAGAGGTCGGACAGATCCCGCAGATCCTTGGGGTGATCCTAGGCGCCTCCTCGACCGCGGCGCCGAGAAGGAACTTCTCAAAACCGCGGAGTTCGACCACATTGAAGTGAGCGTCCGCGACCTCGCCGGCCTCGTCGAGTTCAATCCGTACCTGGGCATGTCCCTCAATCCTGGTCACTGGCGAGATTGTCAGTCGCGTCACTGTGCTCCCCCCTTCACAAGGTCACGGATCTTGGAGATGTCCTTGTCCTCCATCACCAGGCTTCCGATGGTGAATGGATACATCGTATGAGCGATATCGTAGAGTTGCTTCTCGACCTCCTTCTCTGGCAGGTCGGTGAGGTCGGCGATCCGGCTGACTGTCATATTGTAGATGTCGCGGCAGGGTTCGCGTAGGATGTCTAGGGACGGACCATTGCACCCATGACACGGGACATTGTTGCGCGGGCACGAGGCCCCGCACCGCCCAAAGGTGACCGGACCCAGGCAGAGATAGCCCTGGCCAAGGAGACAGGTATCTGGGTCGGGGACGCCTTCGTACCGGCGCTTGAGATGCCAGTCCTTGATCTCGCCCATCTTCCGGTCGCACTCTGAGCAGACCGACTTCTTCGAGAGCTCAACCCTGTCCCCGCTGACAAGGGCCGGGAGGACGGTCTTGAGGAACTGCTCCTTTGGCGGACACCCGGTGATATAATAATCCACTTTCACGAGGTCTCCGACGGCAAAGGCCCGGTACAGGAAGGAGGGGACGTCGGTGGGGACGACGTTGTCGGGGGCCGCGCTCTCCACATCCTGATAGACATACTTGAAGAGGTCCTCCTGCTTCCCGAGCATCGAGAGGCCAGAGACCCCGCCATAGCAGGCGCAGGTGCCAAAGGCAATGAGGGTCTTTGAGCGTTTTCTGAGAAGTTTCAACCGCTCTTCATTCTCTTCGTTTCTCACCGCACCGGTGACGAAGGCGATGTCGATCCCTTCTGGAGGTTCCTTGGCGTCCATGATCACTGGCGAGTAGACGATCTCGGCCTGGGTGATGAGGTCAAGGAGGGCCTCGTGGAGGTCGAGTACCGAGATGGTGCAGCCAGAACAACCGGCCAGTTCTTCGATTGCAATCTTTACGCTCATGGCAATCACTTCAGGATCAATTTCTTCAGGCAGGCGTTCGGCCCGGTATGCACGATCTCGAGTTTTGCACGCCTGCCGGTGATCTCCTCGATCGCCCCGACAACATAGCCGTACAGGGTCTGGCAGAGGGGGCCGCCCTGTTCCATGCCGTTGTAGCGGAGGGTCTGGCGGACGATGCAGTCATGAAAGACCAGGAAGATGAAGGTCTCCCCGTTCTCAGTGACCACATAGTTCTCCTTGTCCTCAGGTTTCCAGAGCTCGAAGGTGTACTGGCCGTGGAGAATGTACGAGAGTTCACGGAGCGCTTCCTCGACGTCGTCGATCTTTCTGAAGTACTTCGCGGTCTCGTGGCCGAACTTCTTGCCGGCCCTGAAGGTGACGGCATTCGCGCCCCTCCCGGCGATCTCCTGGAGCGACCTGATGATCAGGCCGTTCATTTTCATGACGCCATGGAGGGTTGGCTCTAACTCTTTGGCCGAGGGAGTGCAGGAGAGGGGGACGTCTTCGGCCCTGAAGACGGACCCTGTCTTAAATTGCTTGTTTATCTCATCGATACTTTCCGTCATCAGATCACCCGGTTGAGCATCTCGCAGACGCGTAGGTCGATATAATGCCGCTTTGAAGGATAGACACCACGATGTTCCAGCGCCTGGGCCGGGCAGATCTCATGACACGAAAGGCATCCCATGCAGTTTTCTGGACGGACAGGAACACTGACACCGTCCTGGAGTTCATAGACCCGCATAGGACAGTCTTTTACACAGAGGCCGCAGCCATTGCATGCTGCGGAGTCAACTGATATCTCTATCACACACACCACCAAACATAATTGTAGGACGATACAATTTTCAGACCCCACCGTATTAAAACCTATTGAAAATCGTTAGAGTTAAAAAAGGTGCGAATAATAAGAATAGAGGACCATGATTCTTTCCCTCCTTGTTGCCTCGGCCGCGGTGCTGATTACCCTGCTCTATGCATCGGTCCTCGACCACCGCGAACGACGGGTACCCTTCAAGACCTGGTACCCAATGCTCGCCGTCGCGTTCCCGTCGGTACTCTTTTTTTACGCCAGTCTCATCCTTGGCGGGGACATGAGAATTGCCATCTACTTTGTTGCGCTCTCTCTGATATTTTCTGTCGTCTTCTACACCTTTGGGTGTCTCCACCTCTTCGGCGGCGCCGATGCATGGGCTCTGATCTTTCTTTCAGCCTGCATTCCGGCCTTCCCTCTCGACCCCATCTTCGGGATGCCACCGCTTGGGTTCTTCCCCTTCACGGTCCTCACCAACGCTCTGATCCTCAACCTCGCAGCACCGCTCATCCTCTTTCTCAAGAATGCCGTCAACCAGGACTTCGCCCCATTCCCGTACATGTTCCTCGGCTATCCTGTAGACGGGGCACAGATCAGAGACCACTACGGGTTTGTGATGGAGGAGATCGAGGAGGAGAGTGACGGCAGCCTCACCCGTCGGTTCCTGCGGATCAGAGACTCGCTGCGCCGAACAATCAAGGGGGGCGAGCGGCGGATGTACACTAAAGACCTGCGTGAACACCCTGAAAAATACAGAAAAGAACTCTCGCTTTACCGCCAGGCGGGTACCGTATGGATCAGTTATGCCGTCCCCTTCATCATCCCGATCACCGCAGGGTTTCTCACCGCGCTGTTTATTGGCGACCTCCTCTATATGATCATGATGATCCTTATAGGGGCCTAATACAGATGGAACTGAATTATACCAACGGACTGGTCCCGGTCATTGTGCAGGAGGCGACAAGCCGCGAGGTACTGATGCTCGCCTATGCCAACGACGAGGCGGTGCACCTCACCCTGGAGACAGGGTGTGCTCACTACTGGTCACGCAGCCGGGACAGACTCTGGAAAAAAGGGGAAGAGAGCGGGAATGTCCAGCAGGTCCTGGAGGTGCGGGTCGACTGCGACGCCGACACCCTCCTCTACCTTGTCGAGCAGACGGGAGCCGCCTGCCATACCGGACATTATTCCTGTTTCTATCGACGTATCGACGGGGAAGAGATCAGTGCACCCGTCTTTGATCCAGCAGAAGTATATGCTAATAAGGAATAAAGACACGTAAACTATGGTGAATTTTTTATGAAAATAGTACCTGATACCAGTGTCGTCATTGACGGACGCATCACCTCCCTGATAAAAGCCGGAGAATATACGGGTGCGACAATAATTATCCCTGAGGCAGTCGTCGCAGAACTCGAGGCTCAGGCGAACCAGGGGCGTGAAATAGGATTTTCTGGACTGAACGAACTTCAAGCGCTCTCCAAAATGGCTGCAGACGAGACGATCGAACTGCGGTATGTGGGCGAGCGCCCCAATCTCAACCAGGTCAAACTTGCCAGCGGCGGCGAGATCGACGCCCTGATCCGGAATGTCGCCATCGAATATGATGCAAAGTTCATCACCAGCGACGTGGTCCAGTCTGAGGTGGCAAAGGCCAAGGGGATCGATGTCCTCTATCTCAGGCCCCAGACCGGGGAGGCGAC
>JAQVHG010000218.1 GCA_028696365.1 Methanofollis sp. | reverse complement strand
CTCGATCCCCGAGAACTTCCTGGACCCGTCACATCCGAGCGAGAAGTTCACCTTGCCGTTGAGATAGGTCTGCGCGGCGGTGTCGGCGCATACCGACTGGATGCCAGAGAAGTTTGCCTCGATCCTGCCGCCGAGTTTGTACAGCACGGCCTGGGCAAGTTTGAGCATAATCCTGGCCTCGGCCACGATGAGGACGGCCGTCGGCGTGAAAGGTGTCTTCTCAAGCGGGGCATACATCGTGGCATAGGTCGTCCCTGACTCCACATGCGGGATGCTGTCGATGGTCCGCTTGCACGCCGCCCATGTGTCGAACTTCCCGAGCTTGAAATAGAACTCGCCACTCTTCAGGCTCGGTGTGATCTCCTTGAGCCCGAGTGCCCATGCGCCGCCAGAGCACGAGTGCTTATCGGCGGTTGCATAGAAGATCTTCCCTTCCTTCCTGGCCATGCTGACCATCTGGCAGTGACGGGTGTTCTCGTCGAGTGCCTCGACACCCTCAGGGATCTCTTCCTCGGTTCTCACGAATTTTACGGCGACTGGAGACCCAGAGAGACCAAGGTTCTCTTTCAGGCTCTCTGAGACTTTGGCATAATTGATTGTGGTTCTTATGTCTTCCATCTGGGTTACCTCCACTCTCTACTCTGATTCAGGAGATAAAAAATGTCGCCTTGAGGGTAAACCCTGGCTTAGAGAGTATGGAGTTTCTCGCGGACCTTCAAGAAGAAATTTTTCCCGGCATCGATGAAGATCGCTGGGTTCTCGGCCCGCCTTACCGTGAGTTCGACGCTGGTGCCGATAGGGACATTGCCGCGACCGTCGAGTACGAGCTGGGCCGGCTTTGCGCTCTCCATCCTGATCTTCAGGTCCCGACTGCTATCGATGAGGTGCGGGCGTGAGGAGAGCATGTAGGGAGCGAGCGGGACGAGGAGGAACCCATCGAATTTGGGATCGACGATCGGCCCTCCGCCGCTCATCGCATAGGCCGTCGAACCTGTTGGGGTAGCGAGGACAAGGCCGTCGGCTCTGAACTCCTCGACTGCCATACCGTCGATAACGATGGTGAACCTGAGCATCTTGGCCGGTCTGGCGGTGACGATCACTGCCTCGTTGAGAGCCTCGCCGAGATACTCGTCCCCGATGCTCAGGGCGATCCGCATCCGCAGTTCGAGACGCATCCGCCTCTGCAGGTTGCGGAAGAATGCCGGGACCTCTGCAGACTCGAGTTCGGCGAGAAAGCCCACATGCCCCTTGTTGATCCCGATCACTGGGATCTGCCGCTTCATCTTCTGGACCGCAAGAAGTACGGTCCCGTCCCCGCCGATGGCAACCACGATGTCAGCGTCGGTCTCGTCGAGCCATTCTGCTTCGTCTTCCCGACCCATGGCGATCGCCGTGCTCCCCTCGAGGGCCACATGGTAACCGTACGAGAGGAGGAGATGTTCCACTTCAGTGGCATAGGCCAATACCTCTGGAATGTCTATCCGCGATATCAGGAGTGCTTTCACGTATTTTACCTCAGATATTCGATGACTTTGTTGTGGATGACGCCGTTTGTTGCAATGAGACAGCGTCCAATGCTCACCTCGTCAGGGAAGGTGATCGGGTGACCATCCAGGTCGGTGACCATGCCTCCCGCCGCATGGCAGAGGACAACTCCGGCGGCGGCGTCGGTGACCCGCAGCGTATTCCTGACGTCTACGAAGCCGTCGAGCCGCCCACAGGCGACATAGGCTAATTCAAGGGAGGATGCACCAAGGAGCCGCCACCGCCTGATCTGCTGACCGAGGGGGAGGACGGTACTTGGGTCGAACTTCCGCCCATAGACTGAGAGGGCGCTGTCCTTGAGGTAGGCGGTGTCTGAAACCTTGCACGGACGGCCGTCGACATATGCGCCCTTGCCTATCTCTCCCCAGAAGGTCTCGTGCGTACAGAGGTCCCTGATGAACCCTTTTTTCAGGATGCCATCCTCACCATACCCGATCGAGAGGGTGTAGAAGGGGATCCCGTGCACCGCGTTGTAGGTCCCGTCGACGGGGTCGAGGTAGATAGTACCCTTCTCTCCGT
This sequence comes from Methanofollis sp., assembly GCA_028696365.1. Classification (GTDB taxonomy): domain Archaea; phylum Halobacteriota; class Methanomicrobia; order Methanomicrobiales; family Methanofollaceae; genus Methanofollis. Next base: position 2,085 of record JAQVHG010000218.1, on the reverse strand, counting down.
CGACTTCCATGCTCCCGAGTTCCTCTGAGATGAGGCGTTTACAGACCGGTTCCTCCTGCAGAGCGGTTACAACGCAGTCCTCTGCAACCTGGTCGATCATCTCAGTTGGGGTACCGTCGGCACCCATCTTGATATAACGCCCACCTTCCGGCGTGCCTGCGATCTCCCTGACCTCCTCCTCAACTCTGTCGGCCAGGTGCTCGCACCAATGTATGAAGTCCATGGAAACGCTCGTGCGTTGTATTTATTTACTGCCTTTCAGATAAATTACTACTGCGAGCGTGAACTCGATGAAGGAACAAACAGAGACAGGAAAGTTAAAGGAAGGCAGGTACGTTGTGGTCGATGATGAACCATGTAAGATTCTCTCGATCTCCACATCCAAGCCTGGTAAGCACGGTGCAGCAAAGGCGCGTATCGATGTGGTCGGGATCTTCGACGGGCAGAAGCGTTCCATTGTGCAGCCGGTCTCGGCAAAGGTCTATGTACCGATCGTCGAGCGTAATCTGGCCCAGGTCATCTCGATCTCGGGCAATACGGTGCAGCTGATGGATGTCAAGGACTTCGAGATGTTCGAGATTGACCTCGCTGAGGATCAACTCGCCGGACTTGAAGCGGGGAAAGAGATCCCGTATCTCGAGGCACTTGGCAAGCGGAAACTGGACCTCTGAGCCTGCCACCCGGCCTTTATGGCCGTGTGGCTGCACCAGGGGTGCACACGCATGGAAGTATTCTTAAATAATCTTTTTGCGGACGCCGAGACCGAATATACCGATGCACGGTATGTGGTCTTCGGCGCGCCTTATGATGGTACGTCGTCGTATCGTGCGGGGTCGCGCGAGGCGCCGGGTGCGATCAGGGCCGTATCGTACAACTTCGAGACCTATATCCCGAGCGTCGGTGTCGACCTCTGGGAGGTGCCTGTCATCGACCTCGGCGACCTCGAGCCGCTTTCCCTTCCCGACCAGGTAGTCGGGCAGGTGGAGGATGCGGCGTCGATGATCGTGGGCGATGGGAAGATCCCGATCATGATCGGCGGCGAGCATACGTTGACGCCTGGCGTGGTCAAGGCGATTAAGCCCCAGTGTTATGTCGTTTGCGACGCCCACCTGGACTTGCGCGACGAGTTTGGCGGGACAAAGTGGAACCATGCCTGCGCGACCCACCGGGTGATGGACCTGGGGGTTGAGGACATCTTCGTTATCGGGGCCAGAAGTGGGCCTGCCGAGGAGTTCGAATTTGCTAAGGAGTCAGAGCATATCCACGTGTATTCTGCCGACGAGGTGCGGGAGCGGGGGATCGCCTCGGTGATCGAGGAGATACAGGCGGCGGTCGGTGGCCGGAGCCTGTACCTCTCCATCGATGCCGACGCCGTCGACTGCTGTCTCACCCCAGGTCTCGGGACGCCTGAGCCCTTTGGGATCACCACCTGGGATCTGCGGAGCGTGGTGCGGGGCTTTGCCGCACAGGCGTCGGGCTTCGACTATGTCGAGGTCTGCCCGGTCGACGCCGGCCAGACTGCGGCGGTCGCCGCAAAACTGATCAGAGAGTTCATCGCCTGGAACTGGGCGGGGAAAGAGGGGGTCTAGGCCCTCTCTTCATTTCTTCAGTCGAGATAGTAGGAGAGGAAGAGTTCTTCTCCGGTGTGGGCATCGATCCAGGCGCTCGCCGGGTCCGTCTCATAAGACCTGATATAGTCGTCCTCAAACTCGACCTTCCAGGCCAGAGAGATCTGCTCGCCTTCACCCCGGTCATACCACCACAACTCGGTCGAGAGGATCTCGAGTCCCTCCGACCCACGTCTCTCTTCCATGGCGGTTGTCAGGATCTCGCTGGCCTCTGCGGCGGAGAGGGTCGGGGTTGGGTCGATCTCGATCGTCTCAGGGAGGTCCCAATAGATATGATATTTCAGGACTGTGCCGTTCCTTGGGTCTATGGAGATCGTGACGCCGTCCAGTGAGGGGATCCCGTCGATCATCCGAGTGTACGCAACCCGATAGCGTCCGATATCGCCGGCAAAGTGCGGGGGTTCATATGACACTTTAGGGGCGGTGAGAGCCTCTTCGATCTCTTCTCCCTTAAGAT
>JAQVHG010000217.1 GCA_028696365.1 Methanofollis sp. | reverse complement strand
CACATAACACTGTCTCAGGACGCGGATGAATTTCTGCGCGAATCAGTTCCAAATGCGTCCCGGTACATCGAAGCGCTCATCATGAGTTCGTAAACAAAAATGAATCCTGTGGAATTCACGATTTCATTAAAAAGTAATGGGCCCGCTGAGATTCGAACTCAGGACCTCCGCCGTGTGAAGGCGACGTCATAACCAGCTAGACCACGAGCCCGCGTCCTGTATAGATAGGTGCAGGCCGGTAATAAATCTTCTTCCCCCCGCCGCTCCACCGGGCGCCCCCTGAGCCGCAGGAACCACGGAGACGCACCCGGCATCCGCTTGATAGGGGAAAATAATCTTTCAGAATAAGATGCATCGACCGGGAATTGAACCCGGGCTATTGGCTTGGAAGGCCAAAGTCATGCCACTAGACCATCGATGCGTGAGCATTCCATATGGAATACCACACCATATTCGCGCCGTGAAGATAAAATGGTATTGCCTGAGGAGGTTACCTCGGCATATACCGAACTTCATCTTCGAGTGCTTCAAGCGCCTCCACCCGCTTCTCCAGGGTCGGGTGAGTGGAGAAGAGTTCCATCAGGGTGTTGCCCGAGATAGCCGGGAGGATGAAGAAAGCATTTGCCCCTTCGACCTCCCTCTTCTTCTCGGCCGGTACCATGTCCATCCGTCCGCTGATCTTGTAGAGCGCGGAGATGAGCGCCTTCGGATTCCGGGTGATGTAGGCGCTGCCGCGGTCCGCCGCAAACTCCCTGTATCGAGAGAGCGACCTCACCAGCAGCGTGGAGAGGACCCAGACAACGATGGACACTGCCCATGCGGCCATCCAGGCGCCTCCTTCCCTGCGGTCTGCGATGGAGAAGAGCCAGGCGTTCTGCATGATGATCGCCGCGACCATCGCAAGGAAACTCGCAATGGTGAGGGTCATCACGTCCCGGTTCTTCACATGGGCGATCTCGTGGGCAAGCACCGCCTCAAGTTCCTCCCGCGTGAGCAGACGGAGGATCGAGTCGGTCGCTGCGACCACCGCATGGCTTGGGCTCCGTCCCGTCGCAAAGGCGTTCGGGACAGGGGTGGGCATCACCGCGACCCGTGGTTTGGGAATATCGGCTTCAGCAGCCAGTTTTCCTACCACGTCATGGAGCACCGGGTACTCTTCAGGTGTCACCTCACGGGCACCCGTGCTCATCAGCACCAGTTTGTCCGAGAAGAAATACTGGGCAAAGGCTATCACAAAGGCGATAGCAACGAGTGTCCATGGTCCGACACCGAACAGAGTCCCGAGGATCGTGAGGAAGACCAGATAGACCAGGAGCAAGAGCGCCCAGGTCATGATCTGCCTCATCGTGAGCCCCAGATCACGTTTCCATTTCATGTAACGATCAGATACTCACTGTACTTTTCCACATCATAATACCTCCGACTGTACCCCACACCGTGAATGGCTATTTGTAGAGTGATACCCAATCTGTTCTGCGAAGTGAAAGCGATGGTACTGGATGAAGTGACAATCAGCAGGGCGATCCTCGCCACCCAGATGGAGACGATGACCGAGTACCTCGACTTGGACGTCGCGGTCATCGGCGGCGGTCCCTCAGGGATCACCTGTGCCGCCCTCCTCGCCGAGAAAGGCCTCAAAGTCGGGCTCATCGAGAAAAAACTCTCTATCGGCGGAGGGATGTGGGGCGGTGGCATGATGTTCCCGAGGATCGTCGTCCAGGACGGCGCAAAACGTCTCCTTGATCACTTCGAGATCGCCTCGACCGAGTACGAACCAGGATACCATGTCGCAAAGTCCGTGGAAGCCGTCTCCAAACTCACCGCCGCCGCATGCACCGCCGGCGCCGAGTTCTTCAACCTCATCGCCGTTGAAGACGTCGTCGTCAAAGGCGACGGCCGCGTCTCCGGCCTGGTCATCAACTGGAGCCCGGTCGAGATGACCGGCCTCCACGTCGACCCCCTCACCGTCAGATGCCGGGCCGTCGTCGACGCCACCGGCCACGACGCCACCATCGCCCACATGGTCGCCCGAAAGGGTGCCGACCTCGCCATCAAGGGCGAGAGTTACATGTGGGCCGAACGTGCCGAGAGCAGGATCGTCGACCACACTAGAGAAGTCTTCCCTGGCCTCTGGGTCTGCGGGATGGCCGCCAACGCCGTCGCCGGCGAGTGCCGGATGGGCCCGATCTTTGGCGGCATGCTCCTCTCTGGCGAACGGGCTGCAGACCTCGTAGCAGACGCCCTCTGGGCCTGACCACGCCGACACCCGGGGACACCCCGGATGATAACCTTTTTTCATCCCCCCTCCAAGCAATTACTCATGGAACAGGTCGATTCCGATACCCTTGCCGATGCCGCCTACGGCATCTTTGAGATCATGCTGAACAGAGGCCTCGAAGCACGCGGTGCTCCTCTCTTCTCGCGTGTTGAGGCAGGGATCGACTTTCTTGATGACGTCAAGGGGGTCTTTGCTGAGTTTTCAGACGACTACCCGTCCCTTGCAGAGGCGCTCCTCAGCTGTTTCAGGGACATTGAATCGGTCTACCAGATGATCAGAGCAGGGGAAGGTGTCGTCCCGACACTGACTACACAGATGTACTGGATCACCATCGATGACCCCGCCGCCGAAGGCCTCAGTTCCAACGATGAACAGGCCGGGAAGTGGCTGATCTTCTGTGACATCGCAGACGTCGACACTATATGGAAGAAGGTCCGTGACGCCACCGTCTCCGGCGACCTGGGCATCTCTGCCAAAGTGAGCACCGCTAGACCCAACCCCGACTCACGGGACGACCGGAAGGTAATTTATGTCTACACCCGCGACTGGAGTGACGAAGCGGACGTGATGCGTGTGCGCGAACACCTCCGTGCCCTCGGGGTCACCGACCGGATCGGATACAAGCGCAACCTTGAGACCTTCGCCGGTGAATACTCTGAGAAAGGAAAGAAAGTTACCTATTACAGTGTGTGAGCCGACGCTCCGGCTCACATTTACGGACACACAAAAGAATAGTGAGGGCCTGCCAGCCCTATTGGCCGTCCAGATTCCCTCTGTTCTTCCCGTGATCAGGCCTTGCGGTCCTTGCTCTTGGGGCGCAGGTGCTGGTAGCCGCACTTGCGACACTGTGTTGCCCTCACCGCGTTCCGTGCGTTGCAGCGCATGCAGATCTTGACATTGAGCAGCCGTGCTTCGGCTTCGGGGAACCGTGCCATATTTTATCTCACCACGTAATCAGTTCTAAGTACAATGCTGTCTGCGGACTTAAGGTTTATTGATCTCCCAGCCAGGACCTGAAGGCCGCGAGGGCCCGCGCCCGATGGGAGGTTCTGCTCTTTTCTTTGAGGGGGATCTCGGCAAATGTCCGGCCTCCGACCGCAAAGATCGGGTCGTACCCAAAGCCCTCATGTCCCCTAGCCTCCTCGGTGACCTCTCCCTCGATCACACCTGAGAAGATATGGACCTCGCCCTCGTCGTCTGCATAGGCGATCGCCGTCTCGAAGTGCGCCCGTCGGTCGGTGACCCCTTCCATCAACTTCAGGATCCCATCGTTCCCGATCCGGTCCTGCACATATGCTGCATACGGACCAGGGAACCCCTGCAAGGCATCGACTGAGAAGGCCGTGTCGTCCACGATGAGCGGACGGCCAAGATGGGTATAGGCATACCGCGCCTTCTCCCGCGCGATGACTCGCACATCATCGTCGCGGTACTCGGGGATCTCCATCCTGACATGCTCGACCTCGGCCACGCCTGCAAAGAACCCGGCCACCTCCTCGACCTTGTGCGGGTTGGAGGTCACCACCGCGATCTGCTTCAGAGGTAGCGCCCCCTCAACTCGACCTCGTGCTCGCGCCTCGCGGCCGCTGCCGCGCCAGGGAAGGCCGAGGCGTACCCCCGCAGGAAACTCTCTTTTAGTTCTGCAGGGTTCCCGGTCGTGCTCTCCAATGTCTGGAAGAGCACATGGAGGTCCACCCCCTGGTCCTCGACCTCGGTGGACATATGGGCCAGCCCGAAATCGATAAGTACACACCGGCCGTCCCGCTCGATCATATTGGAGGTGGTCAGGTCGCCGTGCACGATCCCAGCACCATGGAGACGCCCGACCGCCACCCCAGCACGTTCAAGGCTCTCAGACGTGGGGGTGTCCCTGAG
>JAQVHG010000216.1 GCA_028696365.1 Methanofollis sp. | reverse complement strand
CTCTTCAGTTCACCCCTCCTTCTCCCACCAGATCATCGCCATCCTCCTCCTCTGCCTGAGCACATATCCCCCTCTCTCCAGAGGGACGAGCACCCGCGCGAAGTGCGTCCGCACCGTCGCCTCTCGTCCCTCAGGCACCTCATGGAGACGACACCACGAGGCTGCCGCCTCATCGGCCGAGTCGTACCTGGCGGCATGCTCGGTCCTGTAGATAGAGACATTGGCATAGATCCCCATCTCGTGGAGGATATGCACCACCCAGAGATAGTCAGGGTACCCGACCTGCCCCTCCCCGAAGACCGCCCTGTATAGGGCAATCTCGTCAGGCTCCCGCCACTCCCCTGCGTGCCAGAAGAGATAGACCGCCCGGCGTGCGGCGGCGTCCATCTTTGCGAGGGCTGCACGGAGGTCGGCAAACACCAGGACATTTGCGCCTATCACCACGTCATGACTCTCAACCTCTTCATCCTCCCATCGTGCCTTCATGAGCGTGTAGTTGGAGAGCCCTGCCTCTTCCATGTGCTGCCTGAGCCTTTCGAGCATCTTCCCGGATGGGTCGAGGGCGGTGACATGGCGTGCCTGCCGTGCAAGCGGGACCGCAAGCCTCCCGGTCCCCGCGCCGATGTCCAGGACCGTCTCATTCGGCCTGACACCAATCATGCAACACTCCACCGGGATACCGTCGGCGCGGGCCGCCCGGTCGAATGCCATGGTTTTTTTGTCCCAGTGGGCGCCGGGATCGCGCTCCTTGCCCCGCCGAAACTCGACCGCCGCCCGCCAGAGTTCGTTGTAGTCAGGAAGGTCATCCATGTTCTCCCATTCGAGTGTGGCCATATCAGCCTGGCGGTCGACGCTGATTTCCCATTCCCTGCAGGGTCAGGCCCTTCGAAAAGTGCATAGACATTGGAAAAGATAATTTCTTACCGTGAGTTCAATGACCACCAGAATACAGGATCACCGGGTATCATCCCTGCGGAGGGACCATGTTCTTTGAACGAGTGGCCTCACTCCTCGTTAAATACCCCCGCCAGGTGGCCCTGGTCCTTCTCTGCCTTTTCCTGCTTGGCATCGTCGGGATGACCGGCGTCTCGATGGAGACGGGGTCAGGTACCTACCTCGACAAGTCGTCGCGGGAAGGGGTGATCTATGACAGTTATACCGAACGCTTCCTCTCTGACAATGCCGTCCTGTTGGTCAAGTGCGACGACCCCCTTGATCCTGAGTTCCTCAGTTTCCTGGACCGCCTGGAGACTGAGGTGCGGGAGGTCCGCAATGTCGACTCGGTGCAGGCCCTTCCTGACGTGTTGAAGAGCATCAACCACGGGAGGCTCCCAGGATCAAGGGCCGAGGCCGAGATGCTTCTCGGCCACCTCCCTGAAGACCTCAAGGAACGGCTTTACCCCTCGAATATCCTTACGCTCGTCCTCGTCGACGTCAAGCAGGGGGTCTCGACTGATGTCTCGCGCGGCGTGCTTCACAACATCCAGTCTGTGATCGAGAGTGAGTCGCCTCCTGCAGGCGTCTCGATTGAGGTGACCGGGAACACCGCCTTCGACGAGCAGATGGAAGAAGAACTCTCAGACTCACTGGCGGTGCTGATCATCGCAGCGATTGGGCTGATGGGTGTCACCCTTGCAGTCCTCTTCGCCTCGATGAGCCATCGCCTCCTCCCTGCGCTCATGGTGGCATTCGGGATGATCCTCACCTTTGGGGTGATGGGATTTACCGGGATCAACCTCAACCTTGGGGTGGTGGCAGCCTTCCCGGTGCTCTTGGGCCTGGGGATCGACTACGCAATCCAGTTCCAGGCGCGCCTGGATGAGGAGAGCCGCCGCGCCCCTCTGCCTGAGGCGGTGCGCACTACCATCGTCCGCACAGGCCCGGCGATCCTGGCGGCGATGGCGGCGACCGCGATGGGTTTCATCGCGATGTTCATCTCACCGGTCCCGATGGTCAAGTCCTTTGGGATCGTTAGTCTCATCGGGATCACTTGCTGTTACGGGGTGACGCTCCTTGGTATCCCGGTCTATGCGCTGCTGCGGAACTATACGCCAAAGCCTGCGGCGTCCGGGCGAGCGGTGGAGATGAAGGAGAAATATGATAGGGTTCTCTCAGAGATCGCCGGGAAGATCGCAAAGAATCCAGTCCCAGTCCTCCTTATCGCTGCCTTTGTGGCATATGGAGGTGTGGTCGCTGACTCTTCGATCCCGATCGACACCAACCAGAACACCTTTGTCCCGCCTGAGATGCCGACAAAACTTTCCCTCAACGAGGTGACCGGGATGGTCGGGGCGGTCAGGCCCCTCCCACTCCTGGTCCAGGGCGAGGGGGTTGACGACTATGAGACCGTCGTCTGGATGGATCAATTCGGTGAATATACCCTTTCCCGCCACCCTGAACTGACCGGCGTCACAAGTGCGGCGACGCTGATCAGAGAATACAACGGGGGCGTCCTCCCCTCAGATCAGGCAGGCATCGACGCCGCCCTAGCACGCGTGCCCCAGGAAGAACTGAAGGGGTATCTCTCAGGGCACACCGCCGCGGTCATCGACCTTGCGACCGTCGATATGGAGATGGGTGCCCAGGACCGGGTCAAGACAGAGGTGATGGCCGACGTTGGGTGGATGCGCCCGCCGCCAGGGATCGAGGTGGACCCGACCGGGGACTATGATATGTTCACCTCGCTCATCGCAAACATCGCGACGAGTAAGGCGGAGATGACGTACCTCGGGTTTGTGCTCATCTTTGCGTACCTTGTCCTGGTCTACCGGAAGAGATATGCTATCTCTCCGATCATCCCGCTCGTCTGTATTGTGGGATGGAATGCCGTCGGGATGCTGGTGCTCGGGATCAACTACACCCCTATGACCGCGTGCCTCGGCTCGATGACCATCGGGGTGGCCTCAGAATACACTATCTTGATGATGGAGCGCTACGGCGAGGAGATGCGTGAGCACGGCGACCCGCACCGGGCGATCCGCGAGGGCGTTCAGAAGGTTGGGACGGCGATCACGGTCTCAGGCCTTGTGACCGCGTGTGGGTTCTCGGCCCTGGTCCTCTCGAACTTCCAGATCATCGCCAACTTCGGGATCACGACGGTCATCGCCGTGGGGTTCTCGTTGATCGGGGCGATCATCATCATGCCGGCGGCCCTCGCAGTTGTCGGCGGCGGGAAGAGGCGCGTGGAGGTTGAAACGCAGCAGGGCGACGCGGCTTCTTCCGCGGATGGAGTCTGAGTCTCCTCTCTGCCCTCCATTTTTTTTCTCGTGGTTTTGTTTGTAGAACTCCTCATCGGTCCTGCGTGCGAGCATGACTCATCTACCCTCTCACATCCAGACCCCCGGGAGCACGATAGGTTCGGGGAGGCAGAATCAACGACCATGACGAGAGTGTTGTCGTCCTCTGCCTATCGTGTGGCGGGGGGTTCAGGGGGCGGTGAGCCCTCCGCCAGAGAGAGAGACACCTTGTGAAGATTCCCACGGAGCCAAAAATCAAAGATTTTCTCGACGGCTCAAAAATTGAATATTTGTGGGGAGAACGTGTGTCATCCACCTTCTCCATCTCTTTGACTGGGGGCGCTACCCGTGGACCTCCAGGAGCAAGATGGGAATGGGGAGGCAGAATAGATGACCATCAAGAGGGTGGTGCCGTCCTCGACCTATCGTGACATGTGGGGTCTGGAGGGGGGTGACTGGAAGGAGTTGAGAAATTTCCAATTTCCGAGCAGTCGAGAAGATCTTTGATCTTCGAACCGCACACGCCCCCAGTCCTCCTGCGCGAGCGATTGGTGGAGGACGGCATGTCTCTCTTCAAGTCTCTCGATTGTACTTCACCGTCCCTATCTTCATCCCGAGATGAGGGGACTGTGACCGGAAGGAGTTTGATAAAATCTGCGATCTTCGATATGCGAATGATAACGAGTTTGAAAACACAGGTAATCGAAGATTTCCTGTGAAGAAAAAATGGTTCTGTAGAACCCCTCACCTCTTGTGTGGGGGAGATGTGTGTCCCCCGCCTTCCTCCCTCTTTGACCGGGGGCGAGTGCCGCCCGGACCCCAGGGGACCACGATGGGGCTAGAATGGCAGAATAGATGAGCATGATGAGGGTGCTGCCGTCCTCGATCTATTGTGTGGGCGGGGGGTTCGGGGGGCGGTAAG
>JAQVHG010000215.1 GCA_028696365.1 Methanofollis sp. | reverse complement strand
CCACTTACGTGGGGGATCTCTTCCACGGCTGAGCCTGAGGCATATCTTAGGGAACTTGCGCCAAAGTATCTGTATATCGCCGATCTCGACCGGATTGAGGGAGTTGGGGATCACGATGAGGTGGTAAGAAGCCTTGCGGGCATGGTGACGCGCTGTTATCTCGACCGCGGCTGCCGCACCCCTGCCGACCTGATGAACGGGGTGACCAATGTCATCGGGACCGAGACCGCGGGCGACGACCTCTCCGGGTATGCGGGCTGTTTCCTCTCGGTGGACGTCAAAGACGGTCTTGTCATCCCGAAGGGTGAACGGCCTGTCGACGTGCTGAAGCGGGCTGAATCTCTCCCCTTTGCCGGGTGTATTCTTCTCAATATCGGTGGGGTCGGGACCGGGTGCGGCCTCCCCGACGATCTCGAAGACCTGCGCGCGGCGTACTCGGGCCGCCTCCTCTGGGGCGGTGGCGTGGCTGGGGTGCGCCACCTCGATATGCTCGAGGGCGCGGGGTTTGACGGAGCGATCGTGGCGACCGGGGTTCACAAGGGTGAGATCCCGCGTGAGTGGTTGCAGGGGGGACGGACGTGCTCGTGACCGTCGAGGGAATCGATGGGAGCGGGAAGAGCACCCTGGTGAAGGGGCTTGCCGCCGCCCTCGCCGATCTCGATCCAGTCATCACGCGCGAGCCGGGGGCCACCTGGGTCGGCGATGCCGTCCGCCGGTCCATCGCCGAGAACGACGACCCCATGACCGAGTGTCTCCTCTTCATCGCCGACCATGCCGCGCATCTCAGGCATGTCATCAGGCCAGCCCTGGCTGCCGGGCGGGTCGTCGTCTCTGACCGGTATTCAGACTCGCGCTATGCCTACCAGGCGGTGACGCTCAAAGAACTTCTTCCCGACCCACTCGGGTGGCTCCAGGACGTGCACGCTCCCTTCACTGTCGTCCCTGACCTCACCTTCCTCTGTGTCCTCCCGGTCGAGGAGGCGGTGAACAGGCTCAAAGAGAAGCGAGAGCACTTCGAGGAGGTATCGGTCCTCGAAGAGGTTCAGAAGAATTTCCTTGCCCTGGCCGAGGCTGAGCCTGAGCGATTCGTCCTGGTCGATGCCATGCTCCCGGCCGAGGAGGTACGTTCGTTTGTTGTCGCCGAGGTCAGGCGGCGCGCGGGCGCGGCGAGGTGATCTTTACAATCTTCGGCTCTGTAGAAATCCTCTTGATGGTTCTCTCTGGTGGAGGAATGGTCACCCCCGGACCCCCTATGTGAAGACGGGTGGTGAACGTCACATCTCTCTTCAGATTCATCGATTGGGTTCTGTAGAAATCCTCTTGATGAATCTCTCTGTCGGGGGGGGTTGGCCGCCCCCCGAACCCCCCGCGCCACGATAGGTCGTGGACAGCAATCCCTCTTCAGGAGTTTCGAATATGCCTTCACGGCTCAATCTTCATCCCGGGGGTCCGGGGGCAGCGCCCCCGGCGCGATTCATGAGGGAAGGCGGGAAAATCACGCGTGCATCCATAAAGGGTGAGGATTTCTACAGAGCCAAAAAAAATCAAAATCACCTGGATGAAAGAGGATTGGTTGTTGTATCCGTCGTTTTTTAAACCGTCCCCTCCAGGATCATCTCCTATATCACCGATTCGCTGCTGTGAAGAGACCAGACGCGGAGTATCCTGGGCCAAATGATTATTGAGATATTCCTCATAATATCACCACGTGCTCTCTCCATCTCGCTCCTTCTCCCACTTCATGGGCATCGACCCGGTCCGGCGGCAGAGTCTGATCAGTCTCATCTCTACGATCAGCCTCACCCTGGCCGGTTTTGTCGCCACGATGTACTTCACCCATGTGCTCGGGAAGGCGACCTATGGTGCGTATGCGCTCTTCCTTGCGTACTACGGGATCTTCAATCTCATCGGCGATGGTGGGTTTGGCGGGGCGGCGGTCAAGCGGATCTCGGAGGGGAGTGAACGGAACGAGTACTTCACTGCCTTTCTCGTCCTCAGGGTGCTTCTCCTTGCAGTCTCGGTGACTGCACTCCTTGCCCTCCGTCCATACATCGACAACCTCCAGGGCGAAGGGATACTGTTCTGGCTGGTGCTTGCGCTGGTCATTGGGGTGTTCACCGGGGTCGCTGGAAACGGGGTCTATGGCGAGGGGAAGGTCGGCGTGAACCAGGGCGGAGGGCTCCTGAACAATCTTGTAAAAATTCTTCTCCAGGTTGTTGCCGTCTTCCTGGGGTATGGTGCCGCCGGACTTGTCGGCGGGTTCATCGCCGGGCTCTTCGCCGGAGGAATCTTCAACTTCAAGTTCCTCACTCTCAGACCGGCACGGTTCACCAGGCGCCACCTCAGGAACCTCAGCACCTTCTCCTTCTGGATATTCCTAGCATCGAGCGGCGTGATCGTCTTTTCGTACGCCGATACGATCCTCATTGGCTACTTCATGACCGACGCCGACGTCGGAGTCTACCAGATCGCCTTCCAGTTCACCACGGCTGCGGCCTTCACTACCACCGCCCTCCGCACGACCCTGTATCCAAAGATCAGCCGATGGCATGCCGAAGGGCATTCCACCTGGATCAGCAATGCTCTCTCCCGTGCTTTCACCTACTCTCTCATCCTTGCGGTCCCGGTGGCAGTTGGGGGCTGGGTCCTTGGCGAACATCTCCTCTACTTCTTCTACGGTGCAGGGTTTGCCGAGGGGACGGTGGTCCTTAGCATCCTCCTCCTGGTGCAGGTGATCAACGTCTTTATGTACCTCCAGACGATGGCGCTCAACGCCATCAACCGCCCGCGTGAATCCTTCTATGCCACCGGAACGGCGGCGGTCGTGAACATCACCCTCGACCTCGCCCTCATCCCCCTCATCGGGATCGAGGGAGCGGCCATCGCCACGCTCGTGACGATGCTCGTCAACGCCGCAATCGCACGGTACTATCTCTCAAAGCAGATCGCGGTATCCCTCGAGCGCGGCCCCACCCTCCATATCCTCCTTGCCGCTGGAACGATGGCCCTTGTCGTCCTTACATACCGTGCCCTCATCCCCCTCTCGAACGTCTTCCTCGTTCTCGCCGCTGTCGCCCTCGGTGCGATCGTCTACGGGCTGGTGCTCCTGAAGACAGACCGCGGGATCCATGACGAACTCCGCGACCTTGTCGCCCAACTCGGGGTGCCCTGGCCGCGGTGGCTGTGAGTGCCAGGATGCAACCCTTCCTCCAGCATGGTATTCTCCTCGGAAAATGCAGGTAGTGTAGAGCCTTTCTGCTCACCCGTCTTCCCGTCTCGATCGTGCCAAGGCTTTCAAAGACTTCGTTATCTCATGCTCCTTTCAGTTGCACCTCAAAGATCGGAGATTTTCTCGAAATTGCTCTCGCTCGTTCTTCTGGGAGAAAAAATGGGCTGGAAAGGGGAAATCAGAAGGGAGTGGTGCCTTCCCCTTGGAGATATCTTTTCCTGAATGATTCTCCACAGATGAAAAATGAGTATTCTTTGCCGGGTTTCAGTCCCCGACAGGATACTGGATCTCGGTCATGAGGTCTGCGGCCGCGGTCTCTGCCGGGTCATTGAGATAGACCTCGCGCTCAGGTCCGGTCTGGTGCATGCCATGGGCGTCGAGATACTCCCTCACCTGCCGGTGGGCCAGGGGAAGGTTCTCGTGCGGTCCCTGGTACAGCACTGAGAGAACCCGGCACCCTGGCAGCACCCGCACCTCGACGGTTGGTTCATTGACCGTCACCGCGCCCGCGACCGGAAGGGCCACCTCGACGTCGCAGTCGCTTCCCTCCTCGTCTCCTGCATGACAGATCGAAATGACGGTGCCGGTGACCTTCACCATGGCGTTTCTGTTCTCCGGGAGGGCTACCTCCTGACAGAGCCGCTCGATCATCGGGCCGGTGACCTCTGCATATGCTCCTTTCTCGCGGGTCGAGATGACGCGCAGGGGCGCGATCTCCTTGATCGTCCATTCGGTAAGTGACATCTTGAACAACTCCTTCAACGGGTCTGTCGACGACAATACCCGTTCTATCCCACGCAACCGATCGATCTCCTGCCTGACGGCACGGCGCCGCATCTGCATGAGTCCGGCAACGACCCCGGACTCCCCCCGATCCATGGCGTCGAGGATGGCCCCCACTTCGTCCAGCGAGAACCCAAGGCCAGCAAGGGCGCG
>JAQVHG010000016.1 GCA_028696365.1 Methanofollis sp. | reverse complement strand
ACATCTCGGCAGGGGCGGTGGGAAGTCCTGAGGGCTATACCACCCTGCTCATCAGGACCTCGGCGGGCCAGGGCTTCTTCGAGGGAGCGGTGAACGCAGGGCTCCTCGAGGTGGGCGGAAAGGTCGACCTCGCACGGGTGGAGGCGCTGGCAAGGAAGAAGATGGAGCGAGGGTGAGGAGTGGGCGTACCTACGCCTACACCTCCTCGATGCTCCGGCTTTTTTGATCGCCCCGCGACGGGGACCACGGGCCTTTCGGCCCCTGGTCCCCTCATTATGACGGTTGAAGGAGACATGAGCCAGTCGAAGAACACTGCAATCATCTCACTTGGAGGTCATCCCAAAACTCTCCCGCCCTTCCCCTCGGAGTAGATCGCGAAGGATGATAGTTGAGAGGTCCTCACCTCTTTGTAGCGCATCCATCGCCTCCCCTTACGCTTCTGCCGGGGGCTCTGCCCCCGGACCCCCAGGATGAAGATAGGGTTGGGAAGGCTGTAGTTGCATAATGACCATGCCGAGTGAGTGCGATCCCCGTCAATCTTCATCAGCAGGGGGTCTGGGGGGCAGCAAGCCCCCCAGTCGAGGATAGGGTTCAGAATCTTGGAAGGAAGTACTTCGGTTCGAGGAGATGTTCACCCAGAGAGTGTTTTGGGATACGCTCTTGGTCTACCGCTCTACCGTCCCCGGTCTATCGTCATCGCGGGGGGTCGAGTCCCCGGAAAATGACAAGCATACACTTCCCTTGCTACCCCGGTGTTGTCTTCTTAGATCACCACATGACAGGGACCACAGGTGATCAGAAATTCTCTGTGAGAGAAAGAATCCAGAAATAGGCTTTGTAGAAATCCTCATCCTTTATGGGTACACGCGTGACTCACCCGCCTTCCCACCTCTTCGTGCCGGGGGCGCTGCCCCCGGACCCCCGTGATGAAGATAGGGCCGGGAAGGCACAATCAACGACCATGACGAAGGGGTTGTCGTCCGCGACCGTATCATGTGGTGGGGGTCAGAGTGCCATCCAGAGGATCTCTACAGAGCCCAGAAATTATCTTTAGACAGCCCCCGGTCATTCCATGCCCGCGATCCCTCGCCGGTCTACCAACCACAACCCTGGGCGCACTCTTCTGGACCACACATACGCACGTCTGTGGATCTGTGATATTACCGGCCCGAGTTCTTCCGATCACCCGGAGCCCCCTTGATCCTCCGTGCGACTTCGTCCATGCCCTCAAGCGAGGCCGAAAAGGCCCGGTATCTCTCTTCGGCCTCGGCACGCCTCCTTGCTCTGACCTGTTCCACTCCCACCCCAGCGCCGACGAGGAGGAGGGCAAGCATGAACAGCAGCAGACAATGACCGACATCGAGGCCGAAGACCAGATGTATCACGATGATCACGAGTACGGCTTCAATGACGAGGATAGGGGCCCATATCGCCCATGAGAATGAGTGTATCCTGTGCACGGTCCAAACACCAGACCTTGTTAGCGAGAATAAATTTTAAAATATATTATTATTCTGATCTGGGCCTCCAGAGAGGCATATGACGAGAAGAAGAGAAGGAAGAAGATTGGTCACCCAGAGATGTGGGCAATACGAGTCCGACGAAGGGACGGAGACCTGGGTGGTCGTGGCGTTTCTCTTGCAGGGAGCACCTCAGGGGTTCTGCTATTACTCTGACTGGCGCCGAACGCCGTCAACCTTCGTGGTGAAGAGCGAAGAGGACTGAAGGCCTCAAAATATGACTCTGTAAAAACTCTCACCATTTCCTGGTTGAACGCGATTTTACCTCCTTCCACTCCCTCGCGCCGGGGGCGTGACACCCCCCGGACCACGGCAAGGTCGAGAAGGCTGAATGGACGACCATGAAGAGGAAGAAGTCTTCCCCTCCCCCCACTTGAGAAATGTTTCATCCTGAAGGTTTCTGCAGAGCCCAAAATATTTTGATCATCCCTTCGATTGGTTTTGTCCTGCACCAATTATCTCAAAGAGTGTGCAGCCGACCACCCCCCCGGGGCGCTGCTCACAGACAGTAAAACGTTCTGGGTCTCTCGACTCCCCACGGTCTCACCTTGAAAATGAAAGAACAGGCCCTGTAGAGATCCTCTGGATCTCTCTCTGGCGGGCGAGTCACGCCTGCACCCATAAAGGGTGAGGGTTTCTACAGAGCCAAAGATCCACAGGAGATTAAAGAGCCTCCTGTCAAAAAATCTCAGATTGTCGACCCTGTAGAATCACCGTGATGGTTCTCTTCGGCGGGGGGCTTGGCCGCCCCCAAACCCCCTGCGTGAAGATAGGTGGCGGACGGCATTACCCTCTCCATGATCATTGATTGTGCCTGCCCGGCCCTATCTTCGTCCTAGGAGTCCGAGGGCAGAATCCCCGATGTGAACATGGGGGAAGGCGGGTGAATCATACTCGAACCAAGAAAAGTGAGGTTATCTACACAGCCCGATTATCTATGTTCTTGAACTCGCTCTCGCTCACATTTCTTGACTCTGCGGTGTCGACTGAGAGGAGAATCGAGTTGGATAAATCTGTCACTGATCCGACGATGCGCCCCCTTCGAAGATCAGAGATCTTCTCGAACTCACCGACGCTTGATTCCACCTGACCCACGATGGAGAGCAATTAGCGTGAGACCGCCGACCGCGGGATCAGAGAAGTCCTGTTGATTTTAATCAGGTGCATCCCTCAAATTTCAATCTTCATGACGAAGGCGAAGATAAAACCCGGCGCTCATCATCTCGATTGCATGCCGCTGCCTGGCACCACAAGGGTGATCTGATCAGACTGACTGCGCCAGAAAAGAATTGAAGAAAAAAATGGCTCTGTAGAAATATTCTTAGTGAATCTCTCTGGCGGGATGCGTGCCGCCCCCCGGGCCCCCCGCGAACACGATTGGTCGTGGACGGCAGCACTCTTCATGGATTTTGAATATGCCTTCCCGACTCCATCGTGGTCCCGGGGGTGCGGGCGGCACTCGCCCCCGGCGCAAAGGTGCGGGAAGGCACGTCGATCAGAACGGCCGCCCCCAATCGGAGAATATTCCCTGCCACTCACGCCGGGGGAACCCCCCGGACCCCCGCACGACGAAGATAAATGAGGGCGGCGAAGTGAACACGATCCCCACCGATTCTCCTCTCTTGAAAAAGAGCGATCAAGCAACGAGAAATTTTCATCCCGGATGCTTGAGCCAGGAGTTCATGCTTGATTCTACAGAGCCGAAAAAACCAAGGACTCCGTAGAAATATTCTTGACTCCTCTCAGAGGGGGGGCGAGCCGCCCCCGGTGAGATGAGGGGGAAGGTGGAGGAGTCACGCTCACACCAGGAATTGGTGAGGGATTCTACAGAGCCCAGAGAAAAAAATCTCAGAGCCCGCCCCGGCGCCGACGCCAGACTTCGAGCAGCCCGAAGCACCCGGTGAGCATCATGTCACCGAAGGGTGCCGCCTGGTAGGCGTCAGGGAGGAGAGTGGCGCGGTTCGGACCGGTGACCGCGACCGGGGTCTCGCCGATCGCCTCCCGCACCGCCGCACCATGGCCGCCGTCCTCGAAGACCTCCTCGTTGGTGAGGGTGCCGTCCTGCAGCTTCCCGAGGAAATGGTGGAGTCGTGCAGGGTCGAGCGAGGAGGTGTGGTGCTCGAAGAGCCCCAGCACCTCGGTGCCCCGCAGGGTGAAGGCCAGAGTGTGGCCGTTGCCGACATTGACCAGGGTCACGCCGTCGGCGTTCGCCTGCGCCGCGACCCAGGGGTCGAGGAGTGCGCCGATCGCCGCCACCGCCCCGGTGTCGGTGACCAGGGCCTCGGGCGCCGCCGAGAGCACGGCCTGCATCCTGCTCATCGCCGGGTGCGGGGGGTCTGGGACAAGAGAAAAGAGGTCCCAGTCCGCTTCTTCCAGGAGTTTCTTGAAGACCGAGAACCTGAAAATCCGGTTCGAGACCGTCGGCGAGAACCCGTGGTCCTGGACCGCGATCGCCACCCGCTCAGGGTACGGGACGCCGAAGAGCGAGAGGGCAGTCTGCAACTCGCGAGCCATATAGTCCCCGGTCCGCACCGTGACCGCGTCGGCCGGGGCCTCGTCGGCGACCTCGATACCCAGGGCTGCCACCCGTGCCGGGTTGTCATGGACCGTCAGGGCCGCCTCTGGCGTGGCCGTCACCTTCACGCCTGCGGCCAGGGCCTCTTTCACCGCGAGCACGCTCCCGCCCCCGCCCATGCACGCCCCTTCCAGGTGGACTGGGCGGCCAGACCGGACGGCCTCGCGCACGGCATTGCCGACGACGACCGTCGGGGACGGGAGGACCAGTTTGACCGAGTTCTCGACTGGCGCCTCGGGATCGTACAGGAGGACGTCCTGCGTCCCCCGCCCGACATCGATGGCAAGGATCCTCCTATCGACCATGGTTCACGCCTCCAACTTTCCCCTGACCTTCGGCTCGCCGCGGTATTCCTTGAACCGCTTCAGGGAAACCGTCAGGTCGCGGGTGAAGGCGAAGTAGCCGATCTGCGTCTTCTTGCAGAGGTTCATCGCCATATCGTACAGCCCCCGCGGGTCTGGCCGCGCCTCGCCGAGCCAGATATGGAAGATGTTGCCGCCGTCGACGATCGGGAAGAAGACATGCTCCACCTCCATCCGCTTAGTGAGCGGGACATCGGCCCCTGGCGAGACATGGGTGCCGTTGGTGTAATAGACCGGGAGATCCCGCGTCGTCCCGCAGTCCGCGACCGCCGCCTCAGGGTCGCCCTGCATCACGCCGAGCGCCGCCTCCCTGAACTTATCGTCGAGCATGTCGGAGACCGCAAACCGCTGGCCGGTCGTCTCGGCCGGCGTCCGCGCCAGGGCGATGGTCATCCCGTTCTTCTCAGAGAGCGTCTTTGCATAGAGTTCCATCTCGGTCATCGCCCGCACCGCCATCTTGAAGGCATCCTTCGACTCGTGGAGCTGGTGGCCGGTATGGTACTGGACCATCTCGTTCACCCCCACGACCCCGATGGTGTAGACCAGACTCTCGAGATCAACGGCCACCGCACCCCTCTCGCCGGTCTGCGGGTCTTTGGGCCGCTGCATCGCAAACGGCATCCGGCCGTTCGTGCGGATCGTCTCCATCCACCGGCGCTTGACCTTGAAGACCTCGACGGCCACGTCCATCAGGGCGCGGAGTTCGGCGAAGAGTCGCTCGTCGTCGCCCTCCGCCTTGTAGGCGGCCCGTGGGCAGTTGACCGAGACGACCTCCCAGGAACCCATCGAGAAGTGCGACCCGTCCTTGAAGTAGAGTTTCTCCTCAAAGTGGTCGTCCTTCTCGAAGGTGGAGGAGAACTGATAGGCGCAGCACTGGTAGCACGAGATCCCTTTCCCTGCGCCGCGGTACGGCGGGAGCTGGTTGTCGTAATAGGGCGTCCCGAACTTGGAGGCCAGTTCAAAGGTGAGGAGATAGAGGTCCTGGTAGGACGGGAGGTCGGGGTGGGTGCGGTTGAACTCCTCGTCCTCGGTCATGAAGTCGGGTTCGATGGAGATCTCAGGCTTAGGGAAGGAGAACGGTTTGCCCCAGTAGTCGCCCTCGAGCATCACTTCCATCATCGCCTTGAAGAGGAGACGGACCTCGCGCTCGAACTCGCCGTAGGTGCGGAGCGGCGCCTGCCGCCCGTCCCAGACCTTGCCCTTGTAGACGCAGGGCTTGTCCCGCCAGAGGGTCGGGACGCCAGGCGAGAGCTGGACCGAAGAGAAGACGAGCTGTCCGCCCCGAGCGACCATCATCTGGGTCATCTCATAGACGAACATCTGCATCAACTGCTTCATCTCGCCATATTCCATCCCCTCGAAGTACGGAGAGAGGAAGGTGAGGAAGTTGTAGTAACCCTGCCCGCCTGCGAAGTTGGTCTGGGCGCTCCCGAGGGCCTTGACCGCATGGAGGACCGCGACTTCGGCGCGTCTGGCCGGGCCGGCGACCGAGGCCTTCGTACCGTTGCCGTCAGGCATCAGCCCGTAGTAGAAGAAATAGCGGAGGTCCCAGTCCTGGCAGTTGTGGATGAGCAGACCGTCTGAGGCATAGAAGGTGTGGCTCTCCTCTGAGCCGTCGCCCTCCAGGAAGAGGTCATAGACATACTCGCCAGAGGGGACGGCTGCAGTCGAGGAGACGACTTCCTCACGAGAAAAAGCGCCGGCTTCGTGCACCGCAGCACCGCCGGCCTCGAACTGCTCCTGCTTCTCGTCGAGGAACCCTGCCCACGCCGCAAAGGTTCTGAGGTCGCCAGCCTCGTCGAGCCTGAGACTGAAGGGCGAGGAGGTCCCGACGACCTGCGGGTGCATGCCGAGTGCCGAGAGAAGGAGGGAGAGGTCCTGCCTGGTGGTGGGCGAGGGGGTGGTGTAGGTGACAGCGCCGTCAGAGACCGTGCCGCCGGCGGTAAAGAGGGCCGAGAGAAACTCCCTGAGGTGGGCGTCGTCGAGGTGCCAGACAAGCCAGGGGAGGTGCTTCTTCTCGCTCTCCTCAGGGACGGCAAAGACGTACCTGAAGAGGAGCCACTCCAGTTTCCCGCCGAAACGGACCCGCATCGCCTCGGTATGCCCGGCGAGGTCGGCCCTCTCGTCAGAGAGAGCGCCCCTGACGTCGGCAAGGACTGCATCAGACCGACCGGTCCCGGTGACGACCAGGCTATACGAGCTTCCTGGGACGACTTCGTAGGTCCCGTTCGGGACAAAGGTTCCGAGAAGACGGCAGAGGGACGGGGTGACCGGCAGGACCGCCGGGAGGTTGCGCTCGCTGCCCGCGACCCCGATCCTGAGGTCGCCGTAGTCGGTGATCTCATAATACTCGCAGAGGGCGCTGAAGACCACGAGCGGCATGGTCCCGCGGGTGAACCATTCCTTGTGGTGCTCGATGCCGAGGGCCCGCGAGACCGCGGTGAAACTCCCCTCGATCGCGGAGAGCCGCTCGAAGATCGGGCGGGCGCCCCGCACCACCACATTCTCCAGGTACGCAAGCGGGACCGAGAGGAAGAGTTCTTTGACCAGGTCGATCGTGTCCACCGGCGTGCCGCGGAGTGCAGGGGTTGTGCCGAGCCCGTAGAGGAGGTCGCCCTCCCTGATCGCGCCGGCCCTGGTGATCTGCATGCTCCCGTCGGCCTGGACAGGAACCCGGTGTTCACGCGTGGCAAGGAGACTCTTCCCGCTCGCTGTGGAGATCTGGAGCAACTCGCCTTCTTCCACCTGGCGCCTGGTGACCTTCTGCACCCCCTGGTAGCCCTGTGGGGTGAGGACGGCCAGGTCGTCAGGGAGATATTCGTCGCCGTCGAAGGGCACCTCGTCGAGCCGCAGCGTGTAGTGCCGCCCGGCCGCACGGAACGGCACGACCGTGCTCCCGTCAAGACAGAAAGGCCGTGTCCCGAAATATTCAAGGTCATGGACATGGAGGTCGCCGGCCAGGTGGCGGTCGGCAAGGTCTGGCGGGAGCTGGAGGAGGTACTGCTCCTTGGAGATCTTGTCAGCCTTCTTCTTGTGCGAAGTCTCGGCGTTCTCCTGGAGGTTGGCGTTGTCATGGGCTTCGAAGCCCCGGCCGACGTCGATGAGATGGGCGTCGTAGACCGGGGTGCCGACCCTGGTGCAGACGTTCCTGTACTCGACCATCCCCTTCTCCAGGAAGACCATGTTGACGATCTCGCGGATCAGCGCCCCGGAGAGGAACTGCAGACCAAGGTTCCTGATCCGCTCCTCGACGACCCGGGCGATCTCTTCGGCCTGCTCCTTCGTCGCCGGCGCATACCCGTAAAAGTGCTCGACGAGTCTGGTCTCGTTCTCGATCTGGGCGACGATCTTGGCGCGGTCCCACTCGAAGATGTGCCCCTCGGTGGAGCGGACCTTGGGCAGGGGCGGGACGAAGACACCGTCAAGCGTCGCCTGTTTACTCTGCCGGTCCACCGTCACTCACCCGAGGCAAGACCGTCGACGAGCTCGCCGCGTACATGTCCGTCCTCGAAGAGGTCTGAGGAGGTGTAAAAGTCGTCCCCGAGTCTGAGCACCGGGGCTTCGTTGACAAAGACGCCGTTCACCCGCATCTCGGTGAGGGCTTCGGCAGATGACATGTCCTCTTCCTCATAGGGATACCCTTTCTCGGTCAGGTATGCCTTGAGGAGGTCGCAGTTCGGACAGAATTCAAGGGTATAAACAGTAAATTGTGGACGTTCAGCCATGGAAAATACTCTCCCACGATCCTCGAAAGTGATCAGTTCAGCCCGTATAGTATCGGGACGATACCATATTGATTGTTCCCATCAGGATGCAAGACCATCGATGGGAGAAGGAATGAAGGTTGTGATCTCGTGCGATGGTGCTTTGTAGAATGGTGGCATATCATGCTGGTATGGTCCGGGCCTTTGTCGCAATAGAACTCACAGATGAGGTGAAAGAGGGGTTGCGGGACGCGCAGGAGCGTCTTGGAGAATGCCGCGCACGGCTGAAGATGGTGGACCCGGCGCTGGCACATATCACCCTGAAGTTCCTGGGTGAAGTCGAGCCTGAAAGGATCGAGGCGGTGGAGGAGGCACTGCGCACGGTGCGCGGGGCGCCCTTCACGTTGACGGTCGGCGGGGTCGAGGGGAACAACCGGCGTCGGCCGCGGGTCGTCTGGTGCACGGTCTCTGACGGCGGTGAGACAGCACGTCTGGCATCGGTGGTGGAGAAGGCCCTTGAACTGCTCGGGTTCGAGCGCGAGAAACGGAGGTTCACGCCGCATATCACCCTGGCACGGGTGCGAGAGTTCGACCCGTCGCTCCTCGAAGCGATCGAGGATCTTGCCGGGGCCGAACCGGGAGTGTGCGAGGTGCGGGCGATCGCTCTCAAGAAGAGCACCCTCACCAGGACCGGCCCGATCTACGAGACCCTGATGGAGGTGCCTTTAGGTGAAGAGTAAGATCGAGGAGGCGGTGCTCGGCCAGATCAAGCCGCGCCCGCTGGAACAGCAGGAGGTGCTCGGCGTGGCCGATGAGATCATCCACGCGGTGAACCTCTCTGGCCGGGCCGAGGCGATGCTGGTCGGGTCGGTGGCACGGGGTACCTGGGTGCGGGGCGACCGCGACCTGGACATCTTCATGCTCTATGACCCGTCGCTCCCCCGCGAGGTTCTGGAAGAGCACGGGCTCGGGCTTGCGAGAGACGTCGCCAAGCGGTTTGGGACCGACTGGCGCGAGAAGTACGCCGAGCACCCGTATATCAACGCGACGATCCACGGGATGGACGTCGACCTGGTCCCCTGTTATGGGGTGAAGAGTGGGGCCGAGATCAAGAGTGCAGTCGACAGGACGCCGTTCCATACCAGGTATATCAGAGAGCGGATCGCCCCCTATGTCGAGGACGTGCTGCTCCTCAAACAGTTTACCAAGGCCGGCGGGGTGTATGGGTCAGACCAGATGACCGAGGGGTTTGCCGGGTATCTCTGCGAACTCCTGGTCCTCCATTATGGGGGGTTCACGCCGCTGGTCGAGGCCGCGGCCCGCTGGCGGCCAGGGCTCTTTATCGATATCGAAGAGCATGCGGCCAAGTCGTTCGACGACCCGATGGTGGTCATCGACCCCGTGGACCCGAGGCGGAATGTGGCGGCGTCGGTCTCGATCTCTCAGATGTTTGCCTTCGTGGAACTCTGCCGGGGGTATCTGACGGCGCCGTCTGAGGTCTTTTTCTTCCCGCCCGAGGTGACGCCCTTCACCCTGGAGGAGTTCGGGGTCGAGGCGGCCAGCCGCGGAACGCATCTTTTTGCGGTCGCGTTCGAGACGCCGCCGTTCATCCCCGACGTCGTGGTCCCGCAGCTCCGCCGGAGTCTTGAGGGGATGCGGGCCCTCCTTGAGCGGTCGGGGTTTGTGGTGAACCGTGCCGAGGGGGCGATGGGCGAGGAACGGTGTCTGCTCCTCTTTGAACTCTTCAGCGAGGAGGTGCCGGCGGTGGTGCGGCATGTCGGTCCGCCGGTCTGGAGCCGGTCGAATGCCGAGAAATTTGCAGGAAAGTGGCGGAAGTGCGAGCGGTTCGCCGGGCCGTACATCGAGGACGGCCGGTATATCGTCGAGGTGGAACGCAAGTACACCCATGCCGCCGACCTCCTGGGCTCGCCCGAGGTGCTCGGCGTGGGCCTGGGCAAGCATGTGAAGAAGGCGATGGAGAAGGAATGGGTGGTGCTGGAGGGCCAGGAGTGCTGGAGCCCTGAGTTCGCCGGGTTCCTTACGTCTTTCCTGAAGAAGGAGACGGCCCTGACAAAGGTGCTCCGGGTGCAGGGGGAGTAGGCACTCACGCGGGGTGTACGCCCCCGCCCCTCTTTTGAAGATTGAAGATTGAGGAGAGAGGGTACACACCGCCATCAAGAGACGTCAAAAGAATTTCTACAGACCCCCATTTTCAATGTTCAGCGTTGTAGAATCCCTCACCTATTTTGGGGAGAATGTGTGTCACCCGCCTTCCCCATCACATGCGCCGAGGGCACCCGCCCCATACACTGGGATTTAGGAAGGCGTGATGATCAGGTGTGCCGCCCGCACCGCAGAACCTTCATCCTAGTCTTTCGCGACGGGGGGTTTCACCCTCCAGAACCCCCCCACTGACGAAGAGAGACGGGGGCGGACGAGAAAGACCACGAGGACCATGGAACGCCCCGAGCTCCCCACCATGATCTTCACTCCTTCCAGCGCTTAAGCATCGGCAGAAATGAATCCATCAGATCCTTTGCTTCTGGATAGGGCATGACCTCCATCTCTGCCATCGCCTTTGCACAGAACTCCGCCATCTCCTCCATTGTGATCGCAGGGTCGACAAACAATCCCTGCTGGTAGCAGTAGGTGCAGTAGTCTGCAGAGGGCGATCCGTCCTTTTCGGTCCCGTGCTCTTCAGGACTCTTCATCGGCATTCCGCAGCTCTGGCAGAATGGACCATTATACGTTTCCATCGTCAAACCTCGTGACGTGACCCGGTGACGATTCATCACGGGCCCGCATCGATCGGTAATCTGTATCTTTTTATATGCCTGACGATATGCACTGGCTGGCAGGGGGAGGGGGAGCGAGGCTGTGACCGCGCCGCGGTCAGAAAATATCTCTAAGACGAATCTTTGGAGGAACCGAGATGTCATATCAGGTATATCCCTCCCCCTCACATGCACAAAAATTTATAAATGAGGGATGGAAATTTCTTTCTATCTCCTCGCGGAGGAGGGAGCAACATATCATGCATATCGGACACAGACTCCTGCTGATTCTGGTCCTCGTCTGCCTGGGCCTCTTTGCCGCGCCCGTCATGGCGGCAGACCCCAGCGGAGCGGTGACACTTGAAGATAATCCTGGTGCGGTGCTGGACTTCATCTGGATCCTGATCTGCGGCTTCATGGTGATGTTCATGCAGGCCGGGTTCTCGATGGTCGAGACCGGGTTCACCAGAGCGAAGAACGCGGCCAACATCATGATGAAGAACCTGATGGACTTCTCAGTCGGGGCGCTCTCATACTGGGCGGTCGGGTTCGCCATTATGTACGGCACGATGGAAGGCATGAACTGGCTCTTCGGCTGGTCAGGGTTCTTCCTGCTCGGCGACGCCTATGACGTCACGGCCATCCAGTCCTGGTTCTTCCAGATGGTCTTTGCCGCGACCGCCGCCACGATCGTCTCAGGCTCGGTCTCTGAGCGGTGCAAGTTCTCGACCTATGCCATTGCCAGCGCCGTGATCACCGCGGTGATCTATCCGCTCTACGGCCACTGGATCTGGGGCGGCGGCTGGCTTGCCGACCTCGGCGCCCTCGACTTCGCGGGGTCCGGCGTGGTCCACGCCCTCGGCGGGTGGCTCGCCCTGGCCGCGGCCTTCCTGCTTGGTCCGCGGATCGGCAAATACGCAAAGGACGGCACGCCCCGTGCAATCCCGGGCCACTCGGTGACACTCGGGATCCTCGGTGTCTTCGTGCTCTGGTTCGGGTGGTACGGGTTCAACTGCGGCTCGACCCTTGCGGCAGACACCCTGAGGATCTCGGTCATCGCGGCAAACACCACCCTGGCGGCGGCGGCGGCACTCGTGACCGCGATGCTTGCCACCTGGGCATGGCACGGCAAACCTGACGTCTCGATGTCTGGCAACGCAGCGATCGGCGGACTCGTCGCCATCACCGCCGGGTGCGCCTGGGTCAGTCCGCAGGTCTCGGTGCTCATCGGCATCGTCGCCGGCGCCCTCGTCGTCCTCGGCGTCTGGTTCCTGGACTGGAAACTCCACATCGACGATCCTGTCGGGGCGATCTCGGTCCACGGGATCAACGGCGCCTGGGGTCTTCTGGCCCTCGGACTGTTTGCCGACGGGACCTATGGCGGCGTGACCGGGCTCCTGTATGGCAACGTTGGGTTCTTCGCCGTGCAGGCGCTCTCGGTCGCGGTCAACTTCGCCTGGGCCTTCGGCACCGGCCTGCTCCTCTTCGGCCTCCTGAAGATGGTCGTGGGGATCCGGGTCCCGGCCTCCGAGGAACTCCAGGGGCTCGACATCGGCGAGCACGGGATGTCGGCCTACCCGAACTTTGTCCCGACTGAACCTGCAATGGAGGTGGAGCGATGAAAAAGATCGAGGCGGTCATCAGGCCGACAAAGTTCGAGGACGTGAAGACCGCGCTTGAAGAGATCGGGATGGTCTCGATGACCGTCTCTGAGGTGAAAGGTCGTGGGCAGCAGAAAGGCGTGAGGCAGCAGTGGCGCGGCGCCGAGTATGTCGTCGACTTCTTCCCAAAGACCAGGATCGAGATGGTCGTCCCTGACGAGAAGGTGGACGAGGTCGTCACCGTGATCGTGCAGGCCGCACAGACCGGCCAGATCGGCGACGGCAAGATCTTCGTCGTCCCGGTCGAACGGGTGGTCAGGGTCAGGACCGGCGAAGAGGACGACCGGGCGCTATAGCCCGCACCGTCCTCCTTTTTTCCTGGAGAAGGAGAACTTTTTGTACTTTGTTTGTGGAGTTACCAGAGATGAGACCCGCGAACCGTCATCGGGTCCATCCTTTATCGGTGGTCCTCTTCGCCATCGCAGGGGCCAGGGGGTTTCACCCGCCTTCCCACCTCTTTGGCCAGGGGCTCTGCCCCCCTGCCAGAGAGATTCATCATGAGGATTTCTACAGAGCGACAAAACCGATTTTTCGATGGAGATCCCCGCGAGGGGGTTGGCGGTACACCTCTCAAGACGAACGATGCAGAACACCACTAACCGAAGAAACAATCCAGCCCCTCCACCAGATCACCACTCACTATCCCCGCCACTCGTCACGACAGAGATCCAGGCACACACCACACGACCCCTAAAACCCGCACCTCACCAACGCACCGATCCGCCATGGATAGAGTTGCCTCAGCCGCTCCTCCTCTCCGTTATTCTCCCCGGCCCCGACCGGTTTGAGCGTGGCATCGGTGCTGACCGCCAGGAAATGGACCGGGACCCACCGCGCTCTGTTATGGATCTCGTTGAAGGTGTTGATCTCAAGGAGCAGGTCATAGAGTGCATGTTCGACCCGTGCCGCCCCCACCGAGGTCTCGTCGATCTCGGCCAGGTCATAGATCCGGTCGGCCTTGGTGACCACGAACCCATAGACCCGGTCGCGGCCGAGAGCCTCCATCACCCGCGAGTATTGCCCGAAGAGGTGCGTCAGTTCACGACGCCCCTCCTGGTGGAAGTCCACGATATGATCGCCGTCGATGAGGAAGAGCACCTTCCCGGCCCGCTCCAGGTGCCGGTGGACGCAGGCCTGGACAAAGGCGCCCATCACCCCGGCGACCTCCCCGGCATACCGCTCTCTGAACTGTTTCAGGTACTCGAACCTGCCAAGCCAGTCCCTCACCTGGCGCGGCTCGGCCTTCACCGCCGCGGCCACCTGCTTCACCGCGGCCACATACTCGGGCCGCGAGAGCGGGGCCGCATACCGCCCGGCATAATCGAGAAAGGTGAGCCTGACCGGTGCGACCTGGAACCGCCGCCCTGAGAGACGGTACACCCCGAGGTCGGCCGCACCGGTCGGCGGCGGGAGGAGTCCGTCCTCGAGATCTGAGAGGAGGTGCTCGATCCGCATCTTCTCCTCCTCCCCTTCCCCCTCCCCTGCCGCAAAGATCACCTCCTCCCTCTGCCCTGAAAACTCCCTGACCATATGGGTATACATCGCAAGGAAGAGGAGCGTCTTCCCTGACCCGGCCGGCCCAAGAAGAAACGTCTCAGGCCCCCCGACGGGGCGTATCGCCCAGAGCGTCAGACCGGCAGCGAGGACGAGGAGCCCGGCCGCCCAGGCACGCGAAGAGGTCGGCGCCTGGACCAGAGGGACGGCGACCAGGAAGAGCAACGCCGCCGCCCCGAGGAGGACTCCCAGACTGACCGCCCGCGAGAGCCGGTCGGCACGGTTCTCCCAGAATGTCCAGAAGACGAGCGCCGCCCCCGCACCAAGCCCGCCGAGAAAAAAAGTGGGGACCGGAGGGCCCCACGCAGTCGCAGACGACGCGATGAGCGGGAGGACAAAGGCGACGACCGCCGCCCCGCCTGGCCTCGTCCGCTCCTCGACCAGCAGCCCCGCCGCTCCAGGGACCAGCAGTCCACACGCACACGCCGCCGCCCCCTCGACCCAGGGGGAGAGAGGCGGCACTGCCGGGGCTGTCAGGGTCCCAGGGGCGACCCAGATCAGCGCCACCCCAAGGACAAAGACCAGGACGACCGACCCCGCCTCCTTCGCCACCCACTCCCGGTTGCGCACCCTCATCTGGGCAGTGCCTCCCTGATCCCCTTCACTGTATAGAGCCCCCGCACCTCGTCAGAGACGTTCGTCCCGTCCTTCTCCAGGTTTGAAAGTTTCCCGGCCTCTTTCAGGTTGAGCAACCGTTCCCTCGTGATATACTTCCCCTCGTGCATCATGAGGACATGATGGAGGATATTGTCCCTGTTCCTCTCATAGATCTCCCAGTAGCCCCCGCCCGCAATGAGCGGCGAAATATTGTCCAGAAACGAGGCCGAGGCAACGAAGGTGAGGGCGATCTCCCAGGGTCTCGTATGACTGTGCGTGACCAGGCGGGAGTCGTTGATGTTCCTGAGGGCCAGCGTCTCGTTGACCTCGCGGTTCATCTGGTCGCCCACCCGTGCACTCGCAATGGTCCTGGCGATATAGTCGGAGGGCGAGGCCACGACCAGCCCCACCTTCCCGAAGTTCCACCGCTCGGTGGCGCTGATCGGGACCATCAGGTTGTGGATCCCGAGCTTGTAGTTGTCGATGAGGTGCTTGTAACTCCCGGTGATCTCGGCCACCAGTTTGTCGAGTTCCTTGCGGCCGTTCTCTTCCCAGTCCAGGTCCCACAGCGAGGAATTCTCGTGGATGAGCGAGAGGATCCTGGGGTTGATCTCCCCGAAGTTCGTGAGGTACAGCCCTTTCCTCGTGTGCTTCCCGTAGGTCTTCTCCTCGTTGATCCTGACAAGGGTCTCAGAGAAGGTCCGGTAGTGCCGGTTGAGTTCACGCCGGTGCGGGAAGGTCTGGTCGGCCACCTCTTCGGTCGCTTCGAGAGCGCGGACCGCCGCCTCCTTCTCCTCGACCTGCGTATGCAGCGCCGCATACTCGGCCTCGTACGCCGCATGCCGCTCGGTGAACCCCTCCTGCCGCAGTGCCGTGGCGGTGAGACGGTCCCTGAGCGCCGCCCTGATCGTCCCGCGCTCGCCAGCCTCGAAGAGGGCCGCCACCCCCTCAGGGTCTTCAAGCGGGAGGCGGGCATAGAGGGTCTCGGTGATCTTTCTCCTCAACTCCTCGGCCCGCCGTTCCAGCCCTGCGACGATGAAGTCCTCAGAGAACCTGAGGGTAAAAGAGGGAGCGATATCCAGGCCCCAGTACTTCGCGTTCGCCTTGATGAACTCCTCCTTCTCCCTCCTGAGCGCCTCGAACTTCTTCCGTTCTCGCGCCGGTTTCTTGTTGATAAACCCGACGACCTTGCTCCCGAACCCGCCGGCGTCGATCCGCGCCACCCGCCTCTCGTAATAATGATAGAGGGCGACCGCCTCGACCAGGTCTGAGAGGCCGGTGAGGGGTTCGCCGCTCTCATGGGAGAGCGCCGTGACCTCCTGCTGGACCTCAGGGACCCCGGCGGCCCTGAGCCACCCCTCCTTGTCCGCGGCCTTCACCGTCTTCTCCTGGAGGGCTTCGATGCTGCGGTTGACCGTCTCCTGCAACCCCTTCTCAGGCCCCTCGATCACCCGGATCTTCTCTTTCAGGGTGACGAACTGGTCGAGCATGAGGTCCACGTCAGAGAGGGTCTGCTCGACCCCCCGCCCGATCTCCTCGCGCTGGGTCTCCATCCCGTCGAGGTCGGCCTTCTTCTCGGCCAGGGACGTCTGGAGGAGGTGGGCCTCGTCCAGGACCTCCTTGCGCCTCGCGACCACCTCCCGCACAAACGGCGCCATCTCCTCGCGGCCCTTGAGGGTCTCCATCAGGGCGGCATGCACCGCCTCATCGTCGATGGCCGCCACCCGCCTGAAGAGTCGTGCCGTGGTCTCGAGGGTATGGAACGACTCGGGCAGACTCCTGAAGAGTTTGCGGTCGAGGTCGTCCTTGAGTTCGTCCTCCTTCACCGCCTGGGCAAAGGTCCTGACCCGTGCGAGGAAGTCGACCAGGTCGTCGTAGGTCCTCACCATGTCGGGCCTGAGTTCTGGCGGGACATTGTTTTCGATGAAGAACTCGATGGCGATCCCGGTCTGGTAGTCGAGGAGCCTGCCGATCTCGTTTCGCCAGACTTTCTCGATGTTCCCGAACTCCTTTTTGATATAATCGAAGTCGCTCCTCGTCGGCGGCACGACCGCGGTCAGTCCGGCCTCGTCCAAGAGGTCGCCGACCGCCTGGTTGAGGTGGTTTTTGCTCGCGGTGATCTCCTCCTGCTCCTCGATGACCACCTCATACTCCTCCTTGAGCCGCCGCAGTTCCTCGACCGGGTACGAGATGACATGGGCGTCGGCGATGATGAACGAGGCGTAGGGTTTCTTGGCGTCCCCGATGTTGATGTCACCCTTCTCCAGGTGGAGGAAGTTGGTGAAGATGTACGGGAAGACGGCGTCGAACTCGTGCACCTCTTCCCGCGCCTCCTCGCCCTTCTTGTAGCCGGTCGGGCCGAGCGGGGTGAGCACGATGTAGTTGAAGAGGCGTTCGTTCTGGTTGAGGTATTCCAGTTCGGTGAGGGCGACGGCGGCGTTGAGTTGCTCTTTCTCGCCTTCCATGGTGGTGGGGAGGACGACATACAACCAGATCTGGGCGGTCTCCCCCCGCTGGCCCCTGATATACCTGGCAAGGTCGATGAACATCCCTGAGCCGGTCCCGCCGCCGAGTCCGACGACGAGGGCGGTCGTGCCCATCGTCGAGAACATGGGAAATCCGCTGGCCTGGCCTTCGTTGATCACCTTGTACAGGATCGCCTTGGAGATCGCCCGTCGCCGGTGCACCCCGCCGCCGAAGTCGTCGGTGACGAAGGGGTCGATGGTCCTGAGTTCGTCGAAGTGCAATCCGGTCTCGCCGGGGTCGTTGAGCCACCAGACGGCGGTGCGGGGTTCTGACTTGGTCCCTTTGA
The DNA here is from genome assembly GCA_028696365.1 of Methanofollis sp. Classification (GTDB taxonomy): domain Archaea; phylum Halobacteriota; class Methanomicrobia; order Methanomicrobiales; family Methanofollaceae; genus Methanofollis. The sequence continues at coordinate 730 of JAQVHG010000016.1, read as the reverse complement.
TCTTCTCGGCGATGTCGAGTCCGGCGAGGTCTGAGACCTGGCTGATGTTGGCGAGGTTGGGGAGGTAGAGGGCGTCGTACTCGATGTTGCCCCGGCCGCCGAGGGCGTCGACGGTCTGGAGCACGCGTTCGCGCATCGCTTCGTCCTGGAAGCGTTCGTTGGCGTCGGTGTCCATGGTATAGATGCTCAGGTGTCGGCCGGTCCTCGAGTAGTAGTTGAGGAACCATTCCTGCCGGCATATCTCGCCGACCAGTTTCTTCCCGCACCCGCCAAGCCCGCAGAGGGTCAGGTCGGTCGGGAGCTGGAGGGCGGTGCCGGCCTCTCGCTCACGTTTCATTCTTCTTCTCCTCCTGGTTCTCGTCCGCCGATCCAGATCCCGAGGACCAGGCCGATGACGGCGGCAACGATGATGCCCCCGACGGTCCAGAGGATCGGGACGGCCGATTCTTTCGAGCGTTCGTAGTCGGCAAGGGTGTTCGCCTCCCTGACAAGTCCTTTGTCAAAGAGGTCCTGGAGGTAGGCGTCCATGAATGGATCTGAGATGGCGTTGAGTTTCTCGTCGAAATCCTCGATGGCCGCCACGGTGAGACTGAAGACTCGCGTGTCGCTCTCGGCCAGGCGGTTGCCGTCGTCGTCGGTGAACCTGACGCGGTAGTAGGCGTAGCCGCTCAGCCTGGGGTCATAGGTGACAAGGGTGACGGCGCCGCACTGCTGCACTTGGGCGGCGGTG
>JAQVHG010000214.1 GCA_028696365.1 Methanofollis sp. | reverse complement strand
GGTTCCCCTCCGGTGTGAGATGAGGGTGAAGAGTCTGCGATGAGGGCGGCTGATCTGATCGATGTGCCTTCCCGCACCATCGGTGCCGGTGGGGGCAAGCCCCAGCAGAGATAGCCACCGTGTGGATTTCTACAGAGCCAAAAATAGAGCTCTGTAGAAACCTTCACCCATTGTGTGGAGGGGATCTGCGTCCCCCGCCTTCCCACCTCTTTGGCCTGGGACTCTGCCCCCGGACCCCCAGGACCACGATAGGATCGGGAAGGCAGAATTGATGACCATGAGGGGTGCTGCCGTCCGACCTATCGTGTCGCGGGGGGCCAGAGTGATTCATCAGGGGGTTTCTACAAGGCCAGAATTTTAGATCTCTACTACTGAGGAAGATGGATCCTTTCCCTCACGCTAAGAAGAGAGGGGGACCGCACCATCCCGTCCTCTTTAGGATCTCTTCTCAATCACGCGGCTGCAAGAGATTTACGATCTTCTGCGCGACCTCGTCGGCCTTCTTCACCGCTCGTGCGTCGGTCATGATCTCGCCAGGGGCATAGGCCTTCCCGCAGACATATCCGAGGTACGAGAAGTGGTGGGTGTTCAGGAACCCCTCGATCGTCTCGAGCGAACGTTCACACCCTCTGTCGGCGCAGACGGTCACCGCCACGGCGCTCCGGCCCGCGAGTTTGCGGTCATGGAAGAGCGAGTAGGTCCGGTCGATAAAGTTCTTCATCTGGCCGTTGACGTCATAATAATAGGTCGGCGACCCGAGGACGACCACCTCGGCCTCGAGCATTTTTCTGGCAAGGTCGTCCCAGTCGTCGCCTTCGACGACGCACCATTTTGTCTCCTTGCACTGCTCGCACCCGGTGCAGGGCTTGATCGTCCTGCTTGTAAAAGAGACGAATTCAGTCTCGATCCCGGTCGCCTGGACCTTTGCGAGGATGTACCTGACAAGCTGAGCGGTGTTCCCGTCCTTTCTCATGCTCCCTGAGATGCCGAGGACCTTCATACATTGAGATGGTATCCCCCCATATTGCTCTTTCTGATCTGTGGATCAAGTCTGATCGAGGTGAAGGCGCCGGCGATCTCGGTGAATGGCTCGTGAGAGCGGTAGAAAAGATGTGAGAAACACTTGCAGTCGCTGCACCCAAAACCTTCGACTGAATCCCCGCCGATCGCGGCGGCAAGCCGGCATTCGAGATCTTCGTCGGTCACCCCACAGACCGCTCCTCTGAGGGCGAAGGAGTCTGAGAGGAGGAGGCGGTCGACATGCCAGCGCGGCCTTCGGTCCCGTGCTGCGGCAAGATCGATGTGGCGGCCCACCCTGGCCTCGAGCCCGCCGGGCCCCTGGGCCGACCCGACATAGAGGTGCCACCCCTCTCTGAAGGCTACCTCGCCGAGGGCCCCGACCCTGAGGGTGACGCCCTGGTTCTGGAAGACTAGGCAGTAGATCCCCTTCATCAACTCCCCTGGAGGGCCATGGCCGCTGCTCTGACATGGCGACCGCCCCCTTCCTCCACCGGGGTGCCGTGGCCGGGGTACAACCCCTCCACTTCAAGGGCGGCGAGCCGCTCGACCGACCTGACCAGGGAGACGCGGTCGCCGCCATAGAAATCGTAGCGCCCGAAGGACCCACCTGGAAAGATGGTGTCCCCGCAGAAGAGGAGTTTTTCCTCTCTGTGATACAGCGAGATCCCGCCGGGGGTGTGGCCGGGGGTGTGGATGACCTCGAGATCCCCGACCATGTCCCCGTCCTTGAGCAGACGGTCGGGAGCGACCCCGGGGGGCCTGGCCACGAAGAGCGGGGCAAGACTCGGGGCGTCGTCGGTGAGGCCCCTCACGTCGAGGGCATGGACGCAGACCTCGGCATGGCAGAGGTCTTTGAGCTCTTTCAGGTGAGCGATGTGGTCATAGTGCGTGTGGGTGAGCACGATTGTGGAGATCTCTTTGGCATAGGGGGCGACCGCCATAGGGAAGACCCCGGCGTCGATGAGCACCCCGTCGTAGACATAACTGTTCGCAAAGAATCCCTCTCCTGGTAACCAGACGACAGGCATGCAGAATAATAAGGAACACCGACAGATGTGTGTTATGCAAACCCTGATCAAGGAGTGCCTCAAAGGTGTCCCTCCCGAGGTCGAGGCGATCGCACGGGACGAAGGGCTTTCACCCAGACAGGCGGCCCGTGCGGTGACGCGGGGGCGGATCACGGTTGCTGCAAATCCACGCCGTCCGCACCGCCTCTGTGCCGTCGGCGAAGGGTGCAGCGTCAAGGTGAACGTGAACATCGGCACCTCGGCGGAGCGGTGCGACCCTGACCTTGAGATCGAGAAGGGGAAAGTAGCCCTTGCCAACGGCGCCGACACTCTGATGGACCTCTCGACCGGGGGCGATCTCCCGGCGATCAGAAAACGGATCCTGGAACTGGACACACCACTCGGGACGGTCCCGATCTATGAGGCGGTGCGGCGGGCAGGATCGGCCGCAGACGTTACCGCCGATCTCCTCTTCAAAGTCATCAGGGAGCACTGCCAGCAGGGCGTGGACTTCCTCACTCTCCACTGCGGCGTGAACCAGGACGCCTTCGCCGACCTTAAAGCCGACCCAAGGATCATGGGCGTGGTCTCGAGGGGTGGGGCCTTCCATGTGGCCATGATGGCGGCGACCGGGGAGGAGAACCCGCTCTATAAGGAGTATGACTATCTCCTCGAGATTCTCGAAGAGAACGATGTGGTCATCTCGCTCGGTGACGGGATGCGGCCGGGGTGTATTTATGACGCCGAACGTCTTGCCAAGGCGACCGAGTACATCACTCTCGGACGTCTCTCAAGGCGTGCGCTCTCTGCCGGGGTCCAGCGCTTCATCGAAGGACCAGGACATATGCCCATCGACGAGATCGGGTATAATGTGAAGATGATCAAGGAGGTCTGCGACGGGGCGCCGCTGTACCTCCTCGGGCCTCTGGTCACCGACATCGCCCCTGGCTACGACCATGTGGTCGGGGCGATCGGCGGTGCGGTGGCGGCGATGCACGGCGCCGACTTCCTCTGTATGGTCTCGCCGAGCGAGCACCTGGCCCTGCCAGACATCGACGACATCGCCGAAGGGACCAGGGTGGCACGGGTCTCCGCTCATGTCGGTGATATCGTCAGGCTCGGGGAAGGTGCGTCCTCGGCGGCAGACCTCAAGATGGCCCAGGCCCGGCAGCGCCTCAACTGGGAAGAACAGTTCGAGGCGGCGATGTTCAGCGACCTGGCTCGCACGGTTCATGCCCGTGACGGCGACCTCGACACCTGTTCGATGTGTGGCGACCTCTGTGCGATCAAGATGGTGCGCGAGGCCTTGAAAGGGGAAGACGAGAAAAAGAACTGAAGAGTATATGGCGGGTCGTTTAGACTCGCGTCTTTTCTATTTTTGGCTTTGTAGAAATCCTCTTAGTGAATCTCTCTGGCGGGGGACTTGCCGCCCCTCGAATCCCCCCCACATGATAGGTCGGGGACGGCAGCACCCTCGTCATGGTCATCAATTCTGCATTCCAGCGGCTCTGTAGAAATCTCACTAATTCTTGGTGTGAGCGCAACTCACCCCCCTTCCCTCATCATCTCGCCGGGAGCTCTTCCCCCGGACCCCCGTGAGGAAGATAGGGTCGGTAAGGCACAATGGACGACTGTGACGAGAGTGACGCTGCCCTCGCCCTATCGTGCGGCGGGGGGTCCGGGGGGTGCAACCCCCCGCCACCGAGAGGAGCCAGGAGGATTTCTACAGAGCCCTTACAGCCCTATCGTGGTCTCTGGGGTAGCGCCCCCGGCAGAAAAAACGGGAAGGCGGTTGAATCGCGCTTGCACCGAAAATAGGTGAGTGTTTCTACAGAGTCAAACCCTCATTACTTTCTGGTTTATCGTGACTCCCTCGTCTTTCCCTATCTTCTCGTCTGGGGTTCTGTCCTCTTACTTCTCTTACGCCACACCCAGAATCCGCGCCGCAAGGTGCGCGGCGTTCTCCCCGCCGTCCACCGCAACACACGCAACTGGCACACCTTTTGGCATCTGCACCACCGAGAGGAGGGCGTCGAGCCCGCCGAGGAGTTTGCCTGAGACCGGCACCCCGATCACCGGCATTCTGGTCTTTGAGGCCACGACGCCAGGGAGTGCCGCCGACATCCCGGCGATGCAGATGAAGACC
>JAQVHG010000213.1 GCA_028696365.1 Methanofollis sp. | reverse complement strand
ATGAGCACTCACGCCCCCCCTCATCCACGAGACGTCCTCCTGATCACCGAAGAGGAACATCCCCACACACCACCTCCTCCACCCCCTCCCGTACCAGAATCTCCCTCCCCCTCCCAGGCCACACAAACACCTCCACCAACTGCAGCGCCTCCAGCCGCTTCAACTGCTCATGAAACACCGTGTAACTCATCGGTCCCTCCTCGCACACCCGCCTATACACCCTTCCAGAGATCACCCGGGCGCCCATCAGCCCCTCGGCCACGACCGCTTCGAGCACCAGGCGCTCGGAGTCCTGGAGCGCCTGCACCGTCATGGCGAGGTGGAGGTGTGCCGAAGCCGCAGAGCCCGCGAGCACATCCTCGACCGTCACGCTCCGCCGCCCCGCGGTCTCCGCGGCCAGGGCCGCCCTGCGGACCAGGTCGAGGCCGACGCGGAGATCGGCGCAGGCGAGTGTCCGCTCCACCACGAGGTCGAGGACCTCAGACGGAATCACCCCAGGGTACAGCCCGGCCCGCACCCGGTCGGCAAGGATGCTTCGCACCTCCCCAGCGGTGTAAGGCGGGAAGAAGACCTCTGTGGCCTGGAGCACCGAGATGGTGGCCCGGTCGAGAGCAAGGGAGTAATTGGCCCCTGGCGAGGAGAAGGTGAGAAACACTCCTGTCCGGACCGCCGGCCAGGCCTCGTGCATCCTGAGCAAGGGAGAGAGGACGGTGTCGAGCATCCGATTCGAGAGGAGCCAGTTTGCGTCGTCCAGGCAGACGACGAGGACCGCCTCCTTCCTCGCAAGCCCCTCGGCAATCGCGGCCAACATCCTGGTGTTCGAGACGCCCGAGACCGGCGGCGGGTAGCCGAAGAGGGCGCGAAATATCTTGCTGAGCACGGCAAAGAGGGTCTTTTCGACCTGGCAGGAGACGAGGACCGGCACCACCCGCGACGTCGTCTCCTCGATCTCGGCAAAGATCCGGCGGACCGCCGTGGTCTTGCCGGTGCCGGGGAGACCGCAGAGCACGGAGTTCAGGGGGCGGGCACCATAGAGGGCCGGGCGGAGGGCGAAGGCCAGGGCTTCAAGCTGGGCGTCGCGGTACTGGAAGACCTCGGGGAGATGGGTGATCTCGAAGAGGTCGGGGTCGCGAAAGAGCGTCTGGTCGGCCATGAGGGGGGCGTGTGTCATGGAGGAGGGGTGGGCGGCAGGGTATATAGGGGCGGGCCGTGTGGACTGTGAAAGTGAACGCGTCAAAAAAAGGTGGTTGACCTCACTTACTCCCCATCACCCGCACGACGACACAGGTAGACACAATGAGTGGCTTAGAACTATTTTCATCGGCACGGCGTGTACACAAGTCATAACCGGCGATTCGGTGGAGTTGATCCGGTGGGACGTCCTCCTGGCAGAGATGACCTCGGCAGACCGCCCTGGAGCCGCTTGCCCGTCGTGAGGTCGTAGATACTGATGGGTTTGTTCAGGCCGACTAGTCCATACAATGCCGACACGATAAGCAGATGAAGGGAAGGATTGTTCTCTCGGGCGAGGTCGTGGATGATCTCGTCGTTTTTCCGATAAAATTGTCCGTGATACAACTCTACAGCCGAGAAAAGAGCCCCTGCTTCGTTCAACGCCTCTTCAAGGTTTTCTTTTCTCTCCGCGATCCAGGCTGTCTCTCTGATCCGAGACAGCAGTCCAGACCTCGACGACTCCGGGTCAAAGGGCGATGGAGAGATTTGACGCCGGGAGGGCACCACGCGTTTTACCTTGTATTACAAACAAAATATATCTGATAAAAATGTCCCGTTACACTATCCCCGGAAAATTTAAACTGAAAAATATAATCAAGTCCGTGAAAGGGAACAGAAAAACTAATCCTAAAAATAGTTCGCAATCTCAAACGCCAGAATCCAAATCAACCAGCAACAAGGATAATATCGCCACTCAGATAAAACAGAAAGTACTCGGATCTGAGAGGGAGCAAAAGAAGAGAGAGGAGGAAGAACAAAAGAGAAGAGCAAAACAACAGAAATGGTTAGAAGAGAGATGGAGAGAAGATGAGCAAAAGAGAAGAGCAGAACATCAGAAGTGGTTAGAAGGTGAGCAAAAGAAGAGAGAGGAGGAGGAGCAAAAGAGAAAAGCAGAGCAACAAAATCGGGGAGTAGAGAAGTGGATAGTAGAAGAGCAAAAAAGAATGGCAGAACAACAAAAATGGAGGGAAGAAGAACAAAAGAGAAATGAAGAAGAGGAAAAGAAGAGAGCGGAGGAGAAAGAGCAAAAGTGGAGAGAAGAACAACAAAAGTGGAAAGCGAAACAACAAAAATGGAAAGAAGAAGAGCAAAAGAGAAAGGAAGAAGAGGAAAGAAAGAGGGAAGAGGAAGAGATAGCAAAGAAGAAAGAAGAGGAAAGAAAGAGGAAAGAGGAAGACGAAAAGAAAGGATGGCTAACTCTCCAATATAATAAAATTGTTGAAAAAGGCTTGCTTGGGGCCGTTAATAGTTTTCAAAACAAGCACGGGTATGATCTTTCATCGATTATAAATGATCAATACATAGATTCACTTTCCCATGGAGTTATACACAAATGTGCAATTGAATTTAATATTCTAAAATCTGTTATAGAGAAAGAGGGCATCTCAACAAAAAATCCTGAAATAGATTATATCTTAAGAAGAGCATGTTGTGAAGAAGCATATGAAGAACTAAATTTTATAAATTCTGAAACTAAACACACTCTCGGTCACTATCTCTTACTAATGTGGCAATTCTGTTTAGTGAACGGTGATTATGATTTACGTTCGATCTGTTATGCACTAAGAAATAATGAATTTTGCCCTCGACTTGACTGTATATACATAGACACATTTCGTAAATTTAGAGAGGAAATGATAAAAATTTACGAAGTGTACAATCAGTATATCGGCGGAGCCACAACATCAGAAGAACTTGATAACTACGCGTATTATTCTAATACTCTTACTCATACGTATAATTTGCCTCCTAACCACGAGGAGTGCAACCATAACAATAGTAAATATAAATATGACTCCAATAATACTTGTGATTCTGGATTCACCAGTAGAGACTTTATTTTGAACGGAGACTATATTCTAGACAGAGGCCTTGTTATGAGGTCTCTCCTATTTTACATTAAATTTAAGGAATTGGGCCTATTCACTGTGGATGGCAAACATAACACACAGGTGTTGGAAGATGGCCTCTCAAATATGAACACAATATTTTCATCAGAAATAGAAACTGAGTTGCTAAGTGGCGTTAGAACAGAGAATGAGAGAGATAAGTTCTCTCTTACAATCGATGATATCGATCAGATGGATGGGTATTCTTTCGAGGAATTTTTAGTTCATCTCTATGTTGAAATGGGATATAGGGTTGAACACACGAAATTGTCTGGAGACCAGGGGGCAGATTTGATTATCTCAAAAAATGGAGAAAGTTATGTTGTTCAAGCAAAAAAGCACTCAAAGAAGATAAACAATAAGGCGGTTCAGGAAGTAACTGCCGCAATAAAATATTACCACGCGGATGGAGGAATTGTTGTAACAAATAGTGAATTTACAGATTCAGCAATCCTTCTGGCGTATCCAAATGACATTTCCTTAATCGGCCGGGAGAAACTCATACGCCTTCTTGAAAAATATCCCGTCAAGAAAGAGGAATAAACCCTACCCCCACCCCATCACCTTCGCCACCACCGCCACGATCCCGCCGCTCTTCACTGGACCCGCTCGCTCCGCCAGTTTTCAAGCGCCCGCAGGCGCTCCTCGGTCGCGGCGTCGCGGTGCTCCATCTGCGCAAGCGTTCGGCAGATCCACTTCACGTCCCGGTGCGTCTCGATGATCGTCTCGCGGAGGTCGTCTTCGTCGACCATTGTTCATCCCTGGGAGAGAGATAGCGTTCAAGTCAGATTAATATTATCTGGAGTAATATGATCGTATGCCGGTGACATCCCGGGAGTCCTGGCAGGAGTGAGAAAAATGGCAGACTTCATCCTGTCCACGACCAACAAGACGTCGGTGCGGAAACTTACCGCACCGATCGCCGATGCCGAGACTTTCAATGGCATCATCGAGAATGTCCTGACGAACAATCCCTGGGGGTGCACCCCGTGGGAGGGCGCCGGTGAATCGTATGACGGCGTCGAGAAGGCCTCTGAGACCTATACTACGAGGATCGTCTATGAAGAC
>JAQVHG010000212.1 GCA_028696365.1 Methanofollis sp. | reverse complement strand
AAAAAACCCCAGAACTGATACTTGGACAAAGGGGTCGGCACCAAGAACTGAGGTCATGCACAATAATTATATATACGTAGGATCATTCCACATCTTTCTGCAGAGCTCTGATGAGGCATACGCCTAAGTATAATTCTCATATCCAGCGTCTTCAGGCGGATTATGTGATTCTCAGACCCGCACCATACCCCATCTCTTTCACTCCTCCTCTCCGAGTCACAAAGAGCAAGGGAAACGTCCCAATAGATAAGATAACCATTCTTGAATATACATAGACCATGACCGACCCCATCTATCTCCTTGTCCTTGTCGTCACCGGCCTCCTTGTCGGAGTACTTTCAGGACTCCTTGGCGTTGGCGGCGGATTTTTTATGGTGCCAATACAGTTCGGGCTCTTTTCATCCCTTGGGGTTCCTGAAGACCTCGCACTCAGACTCTCGTTTGGGACCAGCCTAGCGGTCATCCTCCCCACAGTGGTGAGCGGAGCCGTCGGTCACCACCGGAAGGGGGCCGTCGTCTGGAGGGCTGGTATCCTCCTTGGCCTTTCCAGTCTGGCAGGAGCGGTCACGGGGGCGTTTATTGCGACGCATGTCCATGCCGCACCCCTTGAGATCTTCTTCGGTCTCATCGTCCTTGGCGCAGGCGCCCGCACCTTTCTCTCTCCGCCAGAGGGGGATGAATGTGGCGCTCCAGAGGTCAGCACCCGTGTCTGTCTCCTCTGGGGCCTGCCAGTCGGTCTGGTCTCTGGGCTCACCGGGATCGGCGGAGGTGTCCTCCTGGTCCCGATCCTCGTCGTGGCCATGCACTTTGGAATGCGTCATGCCGTCGCCACCTCTATGGTGGTGATGGTCTTCACCGCGGCCGGGGGGGTCGCCTCGTACATCCTCAACGGCCTTGGGACACCTGGCCTACCGCTCACCGCCCTTGGCTATGTCGACCTCCTCCAGGCAGCAGTCCTCGTGGCGGCAAGCATCCCCGCCGCACAGGTAGGTGTCCTCATGGCCCATCGCGTCCCCCAACAGTTCCTGAAATACACCTTTGTTGCACTTACCGTCTTCATCGGGCTGAAGATGATTGGGGTCTTCTCCATGATCGGTCTCCCGCTCTGAGAGGCCCGGCAGAAGCCTGAACCTCTTAGGAGACGTACATTCCTATTACGCACATCGCTCTTGTCATCGCCCTGGCAGTCTTTTTCCTCATCGCTTTCAGGCAGGTGTTCCCCCGGCCCCTCGCGATCTGGCAGATCGTGCTTGGAGGAGCCGTTGCCATGCTCCTCTCAGACGTCATACCGCCGGCCGCGGCAGTCATGGCCATCGACCTGGAGGTGACGGTCTTTCTTTTTTCGGCTCTGTAGAACCCCTCACCAATTCCGGGTGTGAGCGTGACTCCCCCGTCTTCACGCCGGGGGCTCTGCCCCAGGAGCACGATAGGGCCGGGAAGGCATAGTCAACGACCATAAAGAGAGTGCTGCCGTCCTCGACCGATCGTGTTGTGGCGGGGGGCGGCGAGCCCCCCGCCGAGATTGCCTTCTTAAAGATTTCTACAGAGCCCAAGAGTCTGATCTAAGAAGATGGGTGGTAGTGGGAATGTCTTGAGGCACGGCAAATCAACCAGGGTCATTTCGTTAAAATTATATGAGTAAACGTTCGAGGTGAAGAACGGTGAACTATGGACCGTTATCAGTGCACTATCTGTGGGTATATCTATGATCCTGAGAAAGGAGACCCTGATGGCGCCGTAGGACCAGGCACCTCCTTTGAGGACCTCCCCGAGGATTGGACATGCCCGGTCTGCGGCGCAGCGAAGAGCGACTTTGTGAAGATGGACTGAGCCGACACGAGATACTGCCCGGCGGCGGGGAGGCCTTCCCTTCCCTGCATGTCCAGTTCTTTCCTGATACGAAGACTTATAGCAGAAAATGATGAGTGTGGAGATGATACCATGACAAAATACAAGTGTATGATTTGTGGTCACATCTATGACCCAGCAAAGGGGGAGCCCGGCCAGGGTATTGAGGTGGGAACACTGTTTACAGACCTGCCAGACGACTGGACCTGCCCGATCTGCGGGGCGGTGAAGGCAAAGTTCAACCAGGTGGGATGAGATGGCGGTACGTGAGATCGCACCTGGCGTCCATGCCGTGGGAGCCATCGACTGGGATCTACGCCTCTTCGACGCCCTCATCGGTACTCCGCAGGGGACGAGTTACAATGCCTTTGTAGTGGAGGGCGCTGAGAAGACTGCACTCATCGACACCGTCGACCCGAAGTTCGAGGAAGATCTGCTCAAGAACCTGATGCGGCTCGGGCTTGGTTCACTCGACTACATCGTGATCAACCATGCCGAGCAGGACCACTCAGGGACGCTCCCGCTCCTCCTAGAGATGTTTCCTGGAGCGACAGTCATCACGAACGAAAAATGTCGCGACCTCCTGGTACATCTGCTACTCGTGCCAGAAGACCGGATCCAGACGATCAAGGACGGCGAGAGCCTCGACCTCGGCGGCAAGACCCTTGAGTTCATGATCACCCCATGGGTCCACTGGCCTGAGACGATGCTCACCTATGACCGCGAGGACGGGATTCTCTTCTCCTGCGACCTCTTCGGCTCCCACCTTGCAACAAGTGAACTCTATGCCGACGACTTCACGCAGATCTTCCCGGCGGCCAAGCGCTACTATGCCGAGATCATGATGCCCTTCAGGGCAAGTGTCAGGGCGGCCCTTGAGCGAGTGAGCGCCCTGGACCTCCAGGTCATCGCCCCAAGTCACGGACCCCTGTACCGCGATCTCGCCCCCATCCTCGACGCCTATGCAGACTGGACCTCTGATACAGTCAAGAACCTGGTCCTCATCCCCTATGTCTCGATGCATGGGAGCACTGCAAAGATGGTCTCATTCTTCACCGACGCCCTCATCGAGCGGGGGGTTGAGGTGCAACCCTATGACCTCACCAGGGCCGACCTGGGTGAGGTGGCGATGACGGCCATCGACGCCGCGACGATCGTGATTGCAGCGCCGACCGTGCTCTTCGGTCCACACCCGGCGGCGGTCCATGCCTCCTACCTCATCTCAGTCCTCAGGCCGAAGACAAAGTTCGTCTCGGTCATTGGTTCGTATGGATGGGGAGGGAAGACGGTGCAACACCTCACAGAGACGCTCTCTCACCTGAGCGCAGAGATGATCGAACCGGTCTATGTGAGAGGATATCCTGGCGGTGAGGATCTGGCGGCGCTGGCCAGTCTCGCTGACACAATCGTTAAAAAGCATGAGGATATAGTCTCCCGATCATAGGAGGAAGGTATGATGACCACAATCCTGGAAGTCTACAGATGTGAAGAATGTGGGAATGTTGTGAAGATCGCCCATCCCGGCGACGGCGAACTGGTCTGCTGCGGCCAGCCGATGGTCAAGATGGAGGAACAGTGGGAGGAGACCGGGGCGGGGGAGAAGCATGTCCCGGTCCTTGAGAAGGCGGCAGGCGGCATAAAGGTCAAGATCGGGAGTGTCCCCCATCCGATGGAGGAGAAGCACTATATCGAGTGGGTCGAGGTGCGCAAGGGGCGCAAGCTCTATGTCCACAAACTCAAACCAGGCGACGTGCCTGAGGCCGAGTTCCCGGTGGACGACACCAACGCAAAGACTCGTATCTACTGCAACATCCACGGGCTCTGGACAAATCGAAAATAAATACGTGGCAGGGGGCGAGGGGGCCCCTGCTCCCTCTGAGGCTTCTATTCATCTTGTGCTCTTTTCAGTCATATTATGGATAGACCAAAGGACGTGATCTACGGCGCTTTCCTGCCTGCACGATCTTCAGGTGAAGGAAGATGATCCATGTATCGCGGCCAAATCTTCCTCCAGGGGTCCAGGGTGCAATCCCCGGCGCAGGCATGGGAGAAGACAGGAGAATCACGCTCGCACCAATGAATATCTACAAAGTTGAAATTGGGCTCTGTAGAAATCCTCCTGGCTCCTCTCAGTGGCGGGGGGTTGCACCCCCCGGTCCCCCAGCCGCACGATTAGTCGGGGACAGCATTACTCTCGTCACAGTCGTCGGTCTTGCCTTCCCGACCCCATCGTTATCCAGGGGGTCCGGGGGCTCTGCCCCCGGCGAGAGCATGAGGGAAGGCAGTGAGGTTACACTCACACTTGAGAGAGATGAGGTTTTCTACAAAGTTGGAAATTGGACTCTGTAG
>JAQVHG010000211.1 GCA_028696365.1 Methanofollis sp. | reverse complement strand
AAGGTCTGAGTGTGACCGTCGGCGACGAGGCGTTCACCCTCTCCCGCGAAGAGATCGAGGAGGCCCGCACCTCGATCACGCGCTTGATGCGCTTCTGATCACCTGGGCCAGTCTCTCTGGTCCGTCCCCTTTTTTCAGGTCCTTCGCTGAGGCATGGAAGGTTCCGGAGACGGTCAGCCCGCGCTCTTCGAGAGCTTTTGAGAGTTTTTCGAGGGTTTCCCCTGGCGTGATGCCGCTCGTCGCGAAGGCCACCGCGCGTTTGCCTTCGCAGTTTCTGAGTGCGGCAATGATCGCGTTCGCGGCAGGTGTCGGGTTCCCGGCCCAGACCGGCGTCCCGACGGCGACGAGGTCGTACGCCCCGACGTCGATCTCGGTCGGTTCGATCTCGGCCTCCTCCCCGCGGCGCGCTCTTGGCACCCCTTTGAGATACATCGTCGTCTTCGAGTATTCGGCGCGGTCTCTGACTTCGACCAGGTCGGCCCCGACGATCTCGGCGGCACCTGTCGCGAGGGCGCGTGTCTGGCCGGTGCCAGAATAAAATATCATGCAGGTCTTCATGAAGAGTGCTTGACTGGTAGGGGTATGAGGGTTGTGGCGAGAGGACGTTCTTGCCGGGAAAAAAGGGGATGCCGGTTCTGGAGAGCCTTCACCTAGAGGTCATCCCAAAACTCTCCGATCCTCATCCTCGCAGATCGAGAGTGATGGATGACAATGAAGAGGTTCCAGTTTTTTTCATCGCGCACCCATGCATTCGTCGCCTCTCCCCTCGCCTCCGCAGGGGGCGGCACGCCCCCCGGTGGAGGAGAGAGTTTAGAATTTCTGGAAGGAGACACTTCGGTTCGAGGAGATATTCATCTTAAGATAGTTTTGGGATATGCTCATGGAGAGTGTGTTGCTGTCCATCACCAATCGCCGTCGCAGGGGAGCAGGGGAGCGGCCCGCCCCTATCCAAAGATAACTGTCCATGAGAGAGAACCCCCGGCGAAGACCGAAACGTCCGCCAAAAAAGAGAATTTCCTGGCTCTGTAGAAATCCTCTTAATGAATCTCTCTGGCGGCGAGCCCCCGCAGAGATATTCAGCAAGAGGTTTTCTACAAAGCCGATTTCGCCTTATTTCTTTTTGAATTGTGGCATCACTGCCCTGATCTCTGCCCCGACCACCTCGAGGTCGTGCTCCTCGTCGGCGCGGGTGAGGGCCGAGAAGACCGGGCGGTTCACCTGATTCTCCAGGATCCACTCCTTTGCAAACCGTCCATCCTGGATCTCTTCGAGCACCTCCTGCATCGCGGCATAGACCTCAGGCCCGATGACGCGCGGTCCGCGTGTCAGGTCGCCGTACCTGGCGGTGTTTGAGATAACTTCCCGCATCTCAGAGAATCCTCCCTCATAGATGAGGTCGACGATGAGTTTGAGTTCGTGGCAGACCTCAAGGTAGGCCATCTCCGGCGCGTAGCCGTTGGCGACCAGAGTCTCGAACCCGGCCTTGATCAGGGCCGAACACCCGCCGCAGAGCACTGCCTGTTCGCCGAAGAGGTCGGTCTCGGTCTCCTCTCTGAAGGTGGTCTCGAAGACTGCCGCCCGCGTCGCTCCGATCCCCTTTGCGTACGCGAGGGCGACGCTCCTGGCGTCTCCGGTGGCGTCCTGTTCGACGGCGATGAGTGCCGGCACCCCCGCGCCCTCCTCATACAAACGTCTGACCAGATCCCCTGGTCCTTTTGGCGCGACCATCACGACGTTCACGTCTGGCGGCGGGACGATCTGCCCATAATGGATGTTGAACCCATGGGAGAACATCAGGGTCTTGCCGGCAGAGAGCCCAGGCCTGATGGACTCAAGGTAGGTCCGCGCCTGCTCCTCGTCAGGGAGGAGGATCTGGACGACCTCGGCCTGCTGCACTGCGTCCGCAACCTGGAAGACCTCAAGCCCGTCTTTGATGGCCTTCTCCCAGCTCTTCCCTGGCCTCACCCCGATGACCACATCGAGGCCGGAATCCCGGAGGTTCAGCGCCTGTCCGCGCCCCTGGGAACCGTAGCCAATGACTGCAATCCGTTTTTCGGCCAGCACGCCCAGGTCAGCGTCTGCGTCAAAGTACTTCTCAACCATCTGCACCACGCGCTTAGTGCTATCGAAGTCCATAAATAACTATAGTGGGTACCTAAAATTACTACAAATTGGCGCTTTTCGGTTTTCTGGACGGCGTCAAACCGAAAATTAAACTACTTTCCAATGATTGAGGGTAATGAGAATGGATCTGCCTGATGTACAGTCGACGTGTCCGGATGTCAGAATCAACCTGACGCGGGTCGGCGTAAAAAATGTAAAAAAGCTCGTTGAAGTTTCCCGCCCCGATAAACGTCCTGTCGTTTTCATCTCTAATTTCGACGTATATGTCGACCTCCCCGGAAGCCTGAAGGGTGCGAACCTTTCCCGCAACTTCGAGGTGATCGACGAGGTACTCCAGGAAGCCATCGACGGAAAAGTCACCGAGATCGAAGAACTCTGTAGCGTTGTCGCGAGAAAACTCCTCGACCACCACGAGTATGCAGAGAGGACCGAGATCCAGATGCGCAGCGAATTTATGGTTCGCCGCGAGACCCCGGTCTCCAAGACCGGATGTCACGAAGTGGTGAAGGTCTATGCACGTGCTGTTGCAAAGAGGAACGGGGGCAACCCGATCATCAGGAAGAGCATAGGCGCTGAAGTGACCGGCATGACGGCCTGCCCGTGCGCTCAGGACATCATGAAGGACTATGCCATCCGTGTGATGCAGGACCTTGAGGTCGAACCTGAGAAGATCGACGCCTTCTTTGAGAAGGTCCCGATGGCCACCCATAACCAGCGTGGTCGCGGCTTCCTCTGCATCGAGACCGATGACGAATCTCACGTCTCCCTGGAGGCGATCATCAACCTGCTCAAGGCCTCGATGAGCGCTTCGATCTATGAACTCCTCAAGCGCGGCGACGAGAACTATGTCGTGATGCAGGCACACTCCAATGCTCGCTTTGTCGAGGACTGTGTCCGCGAGATGGCCAGGAGGGTGGTCCAGGAGTTTGGCGACCTGCCGGGTGACTCCTCGATCCTTGTGCGTCAGACTAATGAGGAGAGCATCCACCAGCACGATGCCTACGCTGAGCGGAAAGCGACGCTTGCTGAGCTCATCAACGAATTGAACGGCGAATAATTCTTTTTTTTTTGCTCTGGAGAGACCCTTTAGATGAGGGTCTCTCTGGCGGGGTGCTGGCCACCCCCTAAAATCTCCCATGTAAAGAGGGGCGGGGACGGCACAATCCTCTTCAGATATTTCGGGTGCGCCCTGGTGTGAGCATGACTCATCTGCCTTCCTGCATCTGTATGTCGGGGGGTTCATCGAAGATTCTGCTCTGTAGAAACCCTCCCCCTCTTGTATGGGGGAGACGTGTGTCCCCCGCCTTCCTATCCCTTTGGCCGGGGGCTCTGCCCCCCCCCGGACCCCCCAGGGACCATGATAGGGTCTGGAAGGGAGAATAGATGACCATGACGAGAGTGCTATTGTACTCGACCCCGTCTTCGTGTGGAGGTCCGGAGGGCGGCGAGGCCCCCCGCCACAGAGAGTGTTCATGTGATCATCAGGCCAGAGTGGAAGGGGTGGTGCTCGGGTACCAGATCCCTGGGACCGGTACGCATCATTATCTTTGCGCCCATTGATCTTCTGGAGTCTATTCTTTTTTCTGCGAACTCTTGCGCCCCCGCGCTTGTCCAGGCGACGGCAGGATCACCCCGAGGATCGCCGCCCCCTCGCCCTTCCAGTCGGCGAGCGGGACAAACCATCTCTGCTTGTCCTCTTCGCTCTCACCCCTAACCGGTGTGCCTCTTTCGAGGGCTGTGCGGATCTCTTCGTCGTCCACGGGTGCCGTGCCGATCTCCTCAGGGCTGACCACGAAACAATGGGACGCCGCCTGGTCCAGCACCTGCATGACGCTCTCCAGGTCATGGCGTGCCGCCTCCAGCGCCCTCTCCAGGTCTCTTTTCTCGGTGATCTCGTTGCCAATACAGGTCACCCCTTTGAGCGTGCCGTCTGGTGCGTATACCGCCTGGTTGGTCCAGGAGAACCAGAGACGCCTGCCGTCTTTGGTGATGGTCTCGTTCTCGCAGGTCTGGAATCTCTCAGGGTTGGTGCAGACCGACTGCACCAGGGCTCGCAGGTCGCGGCCTGAGGATTCGACCTC
>JAQVHG010000210.1 GCA_028696365.1 Methanofollis sp. | reverse complement strand
CTGAACGGGTTGAAGAAAAACCTGCGGGCCATGAAGAAGAGAAGGTGGAGATCTTATTTTAGGGCTTCGCAGATGATGGCTGCGTGGTCATGGTGGTAGGGATCAAGCCACCGCACCTCTTTCACCGCGAGCCCCCCCTCTTCCAGCGCCCTGACCGTCTCGTCCGCGACCTCCTTCGGACTCTTCCTGATGTCCACGCTCCTGGTCTTGAGCATCAGGATAAAAGTCCCGCCAGGACGGAGGAAGGGAAGGTTCGCAAGGGCGATCCGCACCTGATCTGGCTGGGCCACGTCCTGGTAGACGAGGTCCACCTCCTCGACGACCCCCTGATAGAACCTGGGCTGCCCGGCATCTGCCATGATCGGGATGATGTTCTTCCTGTGCCGACAGACCTCAAGGAGGTCCTGCATCGGACGTGGGGCGAACTCCACCGCATAGACCACCTCCACATAGTCGGCGACATGGGAGACCGTCGTGCCGTTGGCCGCCCCGAGGTACAGCACCCGCAGGTCCGCAGTGAGGTCAAAGTCTCCGCCCAGCATCGCATAGGCCGCAAATTTAGAACGGTACGGATCCCAGACCCGATACTCCCCGACTGTCCGCTCCCCGTACACCCCGCCTTCGCCCTGCGAGACCAGGGCACCGTCAAGCCAGATCATGCCGACTCTCCTGCGGCATCGATCCGCGCCTGCGCCTTCTCAAGAAATGCTTCGTCCACTTCGCCGCGGTAATAGTCGATCCGCGCTGCGATGACCAGTTTGGCGGCAAGCACCCTGGCCACCCGCCCCCGACGGTTCTTGGGAGCATTGTGGACGCGCCGGTGCTGGAAGATCACCCCGTGTTTCGGGGAAGGGGCGGTCCCCCTGATATGAGAGAAGAGAGCCGAACGCGCCCCCAAAACCTGGACCGTCGCTGCCGGCATCCTGGAAAGAGAGGAAAGACCTCCGGCAGCGGCCATCAGCCTTGCCGCGACCAGGCCGCCGACAAGTGCGCTCATGTTCGGGAGGACGACGTCCGCCTCCCTAGAGACATCACGCGCTAAGCGCCGGCGCATCTCCCCGAGGGACTGGATCTCCCGTCCCACCTGGCGCAGCGGCCTAGAACGGCTCCGCATGATCCGCCCGGCAAGGGCCTTCCCACCCCGACGGTACTTCCTGGTGAACCCTGGGTCGATGACGGCCTGCCAGTCCACCGCGCGCTCGAGGAGGAGATTGATGATATGGTCGACCTCGTCGAGCGTCCTGACCATCTGGAGGAGCTCGACGTCCTTTTCTGAGAATTCCTCTGCAACTCGCTCCCTGGCCAGGGCAATGCAGGCGGCTCTGAGGGAGGCAAGATAGGCTTCTCGGTCGGGAACAGCTCCACATTCCTCGGCCTGTCTCCAGTCAGGGATGAGAAGTTCGGGACCAAGGGTCCGGATCCGTCTTGTGAGGGTCTCGGGGTCAGACCCGGCCAGATCCCACCGGCCTTCGTCGAGGTCCCCGAACCAGTAGCGCTCCATAGTACAAGTGTGGGCAGGCAGGGAGTATTAACCTAGCAGGCGCGAGCCCCGTTCAGGTCGGGAACAGTACGAGGGGATCTAGACTCGCCCCCCCCATTCACAGGAACAACCTAATATCAGGCGCGAAAGACCACTACGGACAAGGAATACTGACAGACCATGATCATCGAAGCCATCATCTTCATTGTCGGCATCATTCTTCTGGTCAAAGGTGCGGACTATTTTGTCGGCGGAGGGAGCGGGCTTGCCGCGCGCTTTGGGGTCTCTGTAGCGACCATCGGGTTCACGATCATCGCCTTCGGAACCTCGCTTCCTGAGTTCGTGGTGAGCATAAACGCTATCATCGCCAATGACAGCGGGATCGCTCTCGGCAACGTGCTTGGCAGCAACATCGCAAACATCGCCCTCGTCCTTGCCCTCTGCGCAATCATCAACCCAAAGATCGTCGGGAGCAAAGAGACCTCAGGGCTGATGCTCAAGGAGACCGGGATGATGATCGCGGCCACCGTGCTCTTTTTCCTCCTTGCCATGAGAGGGACACTTGACATCTGGGCCGGGGTCGTGATGCTCATCGCCTTTGCCGCCATCCTCGCGGTGCTCTGGCGCAGCGGAGGGACGGAAGCCGACGACGGAGAGGTCACGTCGCATGGGAGGAGGGACATCGTCCTCACCATCGGTGGTCTCGTCGCCGTGATCATCGGTGCGCAACTCGTCGTCGACACCTCGGTGGCAATCGCCACATCCCTCGGCGTGCCCACCTTCATCATCGGGCTCTCGATGGTGGCGATCGGCACCTCTCTTCCCGAACTTGCGACCTCGCTCGTCGCGATCATGAAGGGCGAGGGCGGGATCTCGGTCGGAAACATCCTTGGCAGCAACATCTTCAACCTCCTCCTTGTGATGGGGGTCGGGGCCCTCATCAGCCCAATCCTCATTGGGAGTCTCACCGATGTGCTCATCACCCTGGCCTTCTCTGTCGCGGTCATCCCCCTCTTCCTCTTTGGTGACCGGCTGACCAGGGTCTGGGGGGCCGGGCTCCTCGTAGCATATGCCCTTTATATGCTCCTGATCTTCGGGCTGATCTAAAAGACCGCCACCCCAAGCGAGGAGAGGATGACCGGGAGCATCACCGCTCCCATGCAGGAGACCCTCCTCACCTGGACGAGCGCCGGTACGGTCCCGACCAAGGTCGCCGCCGCAAGGACGAAAAGCCCGAAGGGACCGCAGAGGAGAAAAGAGAGCACAGTGACCGAGAGGATCACTGCAGTGTGAAGGGGGCGGAGCCTCACTCTGGCAAAGAGGGTAGCCGCCCCTGAACAGTAGAGAGTGAGAATATAGGCGATCGTCGCGGCGATGGCGGCGACGAGAAGAAGGAGCGAGAGCGGCGGGAGCTCGAAAGTGGCGAGGGCGACCATCACCCCGTTTCGTGTTCTGCCAAGAGCGTACAGGGCCGACAGTCCGAGGAAGGCGTTGGCGGTGTTCGCAGCGCTGGTGGCAAGCAGATATCCCCGTCGATCCTCTCCGTAGTCGATGACCGAGGCGAGGAGGGCGTTGGCGGTCGCATTCGAGAGTCCTGGGAGCCATCCGACGACCGCTCCCGCCACCGACCCAGTGAAGGTGCAACGGAGCATGTCCCGTCTCTCAGGATACGAGATCGCTTCGGCCTGAGCAGGCATCCGGCCCCCGCTCGCGGAGAGGATGACCGCCACCCCGAAGAGCCCTGAGAGAAGCGGCATCAGGACCGAGGTGCCCCCGTGCCAGGCAAGAAAGGAGTACCTGAAGACGAAAAGCCCGAGGAGACCTGAGACCAGGAAGACCGCCGCTGACCACTCTGGCGACTCAGAGAAGACGACCAGTGAGCAGGCGACGACGAGGAGGAGGAGCCCGATCCCCCAGTCGATCATGGGCTGCAGGAGTGGGAGGAGGCCGAGGAAGAGGAACGAGAGAGGGAGAGCCCAGGCGACGGCGCTGGCACTCCCGAGTGCGGAGACCCGCACCGCCTCCGCACCCTTCCCCTCCAGGCAGAGGGCATGGGCCGGGAGGACCATCACCGCGGTGTCCGCGTCAGGCACTCCAAGGAAGGTGGAGGGGACGCAGTCTAAGAAGGTGTGGGTGATGAGGGCGGCGACGAGGGCGGCAGCAAGGGGGACGGCCCCCAGGGCGCCGGCCAGGAGCGGGGAGACGGAGAGGAGGAAGGCAGCCATGGTATTGACGTGCACTCCAGGCACCAATCCGCTGACCACGCCCAGGACGACTCCCACCAGGATACCAAGGAGGAGGGAGACAACCACAGAGCAGACTCGGAGGCCGCCCATATATAATTCCCGGCCCTGGAGGGAAATGGTGATATCTCCGCCGCACTGATCATTCCTTCGATGTTGATCGCGATCACCAGGCTCCCTCAAAAGGCGGGGAGGGACGCCGCCCTCTGTGCCGAATTCGGTCATGAGTGCTACACTGTCTCGCCGCTCAGGGCCGAACTCATCGAAGACGCTATCGCCAGGTTCGTGACAGAGGCGAACCGTGGCACCTTCGACTGTATCTTTTTCACCAGCGCCCTCCCGGCAGAGGTCGTCGCCCCCAGGCTCTCACTCTCTGAGACCGTGAGAGTCGTCGCCATCGGACCGCAGACGGCGCGGACTCTTGCACGCCATGCGATCGAGGCCGAGACTCTTCCCTCTTTTTACTCAGCAGACTTCGCCCCATACCTG
>JAQVHG010000209.1 GCA_028696365.1 Methanofollis sp. | reverse complement strand
GCTCTGGCCCCTGATGCCGGGGAGACGCGAGACAAAGGCAGTGATCATGTCCCCCCGCACCTGCCCGTCAGAGATGATGTCCACCCCGGCCCTGACCTGGTCGGCGACCGCTGTCTCGACCGCCCCCTTGAGGGGGTCGAGGAGCGAGCGCAGACCCCCGGTCTTGACGACCGGGTAACTTCCGACGACCGTCGTCGGCAGGACCTTGGTGATAAAGTTCATGGCACTACTCTATGCCTGTCACGCGGGAAGAGCACGGCTTCCCTGATGTTCTTGAGACCAAGCATCGTCATGAGGAACCGTTCCATGCCCATACCCCATCCCGCGTGCGGAGGCATCCCATACTGGAATGGTCTGAGATAGAACTCGAAACTCTCCGGGCTTAACCCCTTCGCTTTGATCTGCTCGACAAGCAGGTCGTGCTGGTGGATACGCTGGGCGCCGGAGGAGAGTTCCATCCTCGGGTGCATCATATCGAAGGCTTTGCAGATCGAGGGGTCGTCATCGCACGGCATCGCATAGTACGGTCTGATGGACGTCGGCCAGTCGACGATAAAGTAGTGCTGACCCATCTCCTCGCCGATCGCCCGTTCAGCTGCGGTCGAGAGGTCGTCCCCGTACTTGATCGGCTCGTCGATCTTTGCAGCGGCGATCTCGATCGCCTTGGCGTACGGGAGTCTTGGGAAGGGCGTCTTTGGGATCTCGAGTTCGACCCCGAGGGACGCAAGGGCGTCAGCACACTCCTCGGCGACGGTGGCGTAGAGGTGGGCGACCAGGTCTTCGAGAAGGACCATGACATCCTTGTCGTCGGCGAATGAGACCTCGACATCAATGGAAGTAGCCTCGTTGAGATGCCTGAGGGTGTTGTGCTCCTCAGCTCTGAAGATCGGCCCGACCTCGAAGACTTTCTCGAACCCGCCGGCCATCATCATCTGCTTGTAGAGCTGGGGGCTCTGGTTGAGGAAGGCCTCCTTCTCGAAGTAGGCGATCGGGAAGAGTTCGGTCCCACCTTCGGTCGCAGCGGCGACGACCTTGGGGGAGGCGATGTTGTAGAACCCGCGCTGGTGGAAGAAGTCGTAGACCGCGGTGGTGACGGTGCTGCGGATCTTGAAGATCGCGGCGACCCTCGGCTTCCTCACGTCAAGGAACCTGGCGTCGAGCCTGGTGTCCAGGTCGGCTGGCACCTTCTTCACGACGTCGAGGGGGAGAGGGGAGGCACAGGGGGAGACGACCTCGAAGACTTCAGGGGAGATCTCTCTGCCGCCCGGGGCCTTGGCGATCGCCTTGACCGGCCCGGCGACCCGGACGACCGATTCTCTGGAAACATCCTTTGCGGCCTGGAGGACTGCTTCGGAGGCCTTCTTCTTGACGACCGTCGTCTGGACGATCCCGGTCCTGTCGCGGATGAGGAAGAAGGTGAGCCCGCCGAGGTCGCGGATCTCATGGACCCATCCCATGACCTCTGCATGCTCGGTTTCTGGTGTTACCTCGCTGATTGGGACGCGCATGTATAATCCAGTATTTATTGGGTCGGAGGGGATATGGTCTTTATCCCGGCCGGGGTCACTCCCCCTCAAGGAACGAGAGCGCCCGGCCACCCACCGGGGTGAGCGAGTAAATAATCCAGGTGCCCTGCGGTTCGCCTGCGATCAGCCCGGCCTTCTTGAGCACGTTGAGGTGATAGGAAAGGCGGGAGTCGGCGATCCCGAGCGTCTCCCTGATCACGCAGACACAGAGGGGGCCCGGAGCAAGGAGGATGAGGATCCTGAGGCGCATAGGATCTGCAAGGGCTTTGAATCGCCCCGAGAGTGTTTCGAGCGCTTCATCATCGGGGAAGAGAGATCGAAGTCCTTCGATGCCGCCGATCTTTGCAAGGTCGTCTTCAAGAGGGTCAGGTATTGCCATGATCTATTTCAAAATGATATGAAATGGATAGCTCTATATAGGTTCGGGCCATGACAGTATTTCAACAATTGTTGAAACAACAGAGGCAGATCATCATGGACACACCAGAGAAAAAAGAGAAGAAATGTGGCATCATGGGAAAGATCATGGGAGCACTGAAGTCCGAAGGGAGCGGTGGGTGCTGCTGTTGCGGGACGAAGATCGTGCCGAAGAGTGAGAAATCAGAAGAGAAGAACGAGTAACGGCACCGGAGCGGGAGCGTGGACTTCACATCAGCCATCACGACGGCCGCAGGGTTCTTCGCCGTCATCACTGCAGAACTCGTCCTTCTCTTCATCGGGATCTCCTTCCTGGTCGGACTCATCCACGAGTACGTCCCTGAAGAGCGGATGCGGCGGGTGCTTGCAGGTCGCGGCCACGGTGCAGGCAATTTCATCGGCGCAGGCTTCGGGGCGCTCACTCCCTTCTGCTCATGCTCCACGATCCCGATCCTCCTCGGCCTCCTGGACGCGGGCATCCCCTTCGGCGTGTGCATGTCCTTCCTCATCGCCTCGCCCCTCCTCAACCCGGTCATCCTCTCCCTCCTCGTGGCACTGGTCGGCGTCGTCCCGACCGCCATCTACGCCGGGATCACCTTCCTGGCGGCGGCCGTGCTCGGTGCCCTCCTCGGGAAACTCGGGTACGAGCGATATGTCAAAGACGTGATGGTGGAGCGGGACGGGGAGGAGACATGCGCCTGCGGCGCGGAGAGCGGCCATGGCCCCAGGGTCAGGCGGGCACTCACCTTCTCGCTCTCACTCTTCCGCCACGTCCTCCCGTACCTCGTCCTGGGCGCCGGGATCGGGGCGTTCATCTACGGGTTCGTCCCCGAAGACCTCATCGTCAACCTTGCCGGCCCTGAGAACCCCCTCGCCGTCCCGGTCGCGGCCCTCATCGGGATCCCGATGTACATCAGGGCCGAGACGATCATCCCGATCTCGGCCGTGCTCCTGACAAAGGGGATGGGTATCGGGGCGGTGATGGCCCTGATCATCGGCGGGGCCGGGGCAAGTATCCCTGAGGTGACCCTGCTCTCGGCGATCTTCGAGCGGCGCCTGGTCGGCGTCTTCGTCGGGGTAATCCTCACCGTCGCCATCGTTACCGGTATCGGCTTCTCCTTCCTCGCGGCAGGAGGAGTGCTCTAAAAAATCCATAGACAGAACCAGGAGAGAAATCAGTCATGATAGACCCCATTACCGGCGCCCTCCTTGCCGGCGCCGACACGCTCATCAGCTATCTTGCAGAACACGTCCTTACCTGCCTGGTCCCGGCCTTCTTCATCGCGGGGGCGATCGCCGCCTTTGTCAAGAAGGACGCGATCCTGAAGTACTTCAGTCCTGACGCGAAGAAGAGCGTCAGTTACGGGATCGCATCGGTCTCAGGGACGGTGCTCGCCGTCTGTTCGTGTACGATCCTCCCGATGTTCGCCGGGATCTACAAGAAAGGGAGCGGCATCGGGCCGGCAGTCACCTTCCTGTACGCGGGCCCTGCGATCAACGTGCTTGCGATCATCTACACCGCAAAAGTGCTCGGCTTCGACCTCGGCCTGGCCAGGGCCGTCTCGGCCGTGCTCCTTGCCATCGTCATCGGTCTCATCATGGCGGCGATCTTCAGGAAGCACGACGAGAACGTGAGGGCGACGGCACCGGCACGGTCCTATGGGAACGGCGATGACGAGCGGCCGCGCTGGGCGACCCTCGGGTTCTTCGCCGCGCTCGTCGGCATCCTCATCGTCGGGGCCTCGCAACTTCCCTGGACCATCAAATTCCCGGTCGTGTACCTCCTCACCCTCGGCGTCGCCTTCCTGCTCATCTACTTCTTCGAGCGCGACGAGGTGACCGACTGGGGCTACGAGACCTGGGACCTGGCAAAGAAGATCTTTCCCATCCTGCTGATCGGGACCTTCGCCCTGGGGATGCTCGCGTACTTCCTCCCGCCAGAGACCTTCGCCCCGTACTTCGGGGAGACCTCGATCTACTCGACCTTGCTTGCCGCGGTGGTCGGCGGGATCCTGTACATGCCCACCCTCCTGGAGGTGCCGATCATCGGCACGACCTTCGGCTACACCTCAGGCGTGATGGCCGGCGGGCCCGCGCTCGCGCTCCTCCTTGCTGGGCCGAGCGTGAGTCTGCCCTCGCTGATGGTCATCTACCGGGTGATGGGAGCGAAGAAGACGGCGGTGTACGCCGTGCTCGTCATTCTCTTCTCGGCCCTGGCCGGGTTGGTGTACGGGACCATCGTGGGGTGAAGAGGCCATGAAAGAAGACAAA
>JAQVHG010000015.1 GCA_028696365.1 Methanofollis sp. | reverse complement strand
CGGCAGCACTCTCTTTATGGTCATCGATTCTGCCTTCCCGACCCTATCGTGATCCCGGGGGTCCGGGGGCAGCGCCCCCGGCGAGAGACTATAGGAAGGCTGGGGGACACACGTTTCATCCTCACGAGAGGTGAGGGTTTCCTACAAAGCCTCAATCTTGGTCTTCTGTAGGGAGAGAGCCGGAGATTCAGGGGCGCTCTCAGAGATAATATCCCTGGATCTCCACCACTTCGGTCGAATTTTTCGCCGCCGCGTATTCACGGAGAGGTTCGGCGTTCAGTTCGAGGAAGTGAAGCCCCCAGTTGAACTTGGAGAGGACCTTTCTGGCCTGCTCCTCCTCACCGAGGATATAGAGGGCCGCCGCAAACGCCTCGACTGAGGTGAGACGCAGGGGCCTGCCGAAGTTCACCGGGTTGGCGGCGACGAGGTACGGGAGGGCGCGGCGGGTTGGCCACCGCCTGATCGTCCAGGTCTCGAGCACCTCCCAGGAACAATCGAGGGCGGTGATAGAAGGGATGCCTCGGTCGGCCGGTGAGAGGGCCTGTTCGGCCGTCGGGTCGAGGATGAGCGAGGAGCGCGGGATGCGGTCAAGGGAATTGACCACCCTGACCAGGTCCCATTTCTCCATCCTCTTGACCGTGCACTTCCTGGGGTCGCAGGAGTTGTCCCTGAAGGCGTAGAGGCGTATCATCTATCTCGGTATGGGACAGAGTGAAGATGAATGTATGTCCTCTGCGCACCATGTGTCCTCGACCCTTACCTCCGTGCTGACGGGATCACTAAACCCGCAGATCTCGAAGCCTTCAGGAAAGTACTGGATCGCTGTCGGCACTTCGGGATCGAGGTCGTCCCCCTACCCTGCCCTGAGACCGCCTACCTGGGACGGCCCCGTCCCCCCGGAACCTTTGTGGAACACCTCGACACTCCAGGCTTCCGCGCCGTCCTAGATCAGATGGAGGAGGAGGTGAGGAAGGACATTGCCGCGCGTGGGCTTCCCCTTTTTATCGTCGGGGTCGATTCGTCTCCGTGCTGTGGGGTGAACCAGACTTGGTACGATACGCGAGTTCCCGGGCGCGGTGCCTTCCTCTCACGTTTTCCTGAGATCGAGGCGATCGATGTCTACGACTTCGCGCGATACCGCATTTACTTCGCCGCCCCCCTCTTCAATGAGGCCGAACGAGCGTTCAATCGACAGGTCCGCGACCTTCTTGAGGAGCATTGGTATGAGGTCTATCTCCCGCAGGAGGTGGGCGACGACGGGGCGAGCCGTGACATGGGCGACCGCCGGCAGATCTTTGAGACTCATGTGGAGGCGCTCAGAGAAGTTGATGCTGTCGTTGCGGTCATCGACGGCGCAGACGCAGATTCAGGCACTTCCTGGGAGATGGGATATGCGGCCGGGCTTGGGATCCCGGTCGTGGCCCTGCGAACTGATTTCCGGAGGGCCGGCCCCTGTGAGCATGTCAACCTGATGCTCGAGGAGTCGGCCGAGGTGGTGACCGACACTGCTGACCTGATTGCAGCGGTGCGACGTGTCCTGGTCTCAGGCGTCCGCGATGAGGGTGAGAAGCCTCACCCGCTCTGAGAGGGGATTCGCTTCCTTGTCTGGTTCCCCCTCGTTGAGCCCAAGGCGGGTGGCGGCAGCAACATAGGCCCTGAGTGCGGCCGGCACCCCCGCAGGGTGTTCGATGAGACGTTCTCCTGCATTGATCAGTTCCGCGGCGGTCTTGTCCCCTGGCACCGGAGGGGGCACCTCTTCTTTTGCAACTCTGAGTGCCTTCTCTTGCTGATAGGTCTCGTCTGTCGGGGCAAGGCGTACCGCCTCTCTTGCCGCATCGGCTGCTCCATCGGCATCGCCGAGGACCGCCCTGAGGCGCGCAAGATGGTGCCAGACGCTCGGGTCCTTGGGAGAGACCTTGAGAGCCTGCTCGAGGAGTGAGGCGGCGCGTTCATACTCGTCCCAGTCGGCGGCAAGGAGCCCCATGTTCCTGAGCACCCGTGCCCGTACCGGCGCTGGTGGGGTTGCCTTCAGGGCGCGGCGGTAACAGGTGTTCGCCTCTTTCTGAAAGCCAAGATCGGCGAGGGCGGTACCGACACCGAGGTAGAAGAGGCTGCGTCTTCCCTCGTGTGTGGGAAGGTCGGCGTATCTCTCGATCTCGGTGAGGACCTCTACCTCTGGACGGGAGATGGCATGTTGCACCACCGGGTACAGCACCATGGCGAGGTCGGCGCCCTGCCTGACTCCCTCTTCTACCGCATCCTTGATCAATTCAGTTCCCTTCTTCCCGCCGATGAGGAGGCCGAGGTGAATAGGGGCATAGAGATCGTCAGTCCGTTCCGTGAGAACTTCCTCCAGGAGGGTGCGGGCCCTCTGTGGCGAACCATAGAGGCGATGGGCGATCCCGGTATTTCTCAGGAGGTCGGCGTCTCTGGAGAGAGAGAGCGCCTCTTCAAAACACGCGATCGCCTGGTCGAACTGGAAGGTCTGGAGAAGTGCCGCTCCATTCCCGAAACAATCGAGGTATTTCCGTCTTGTCTCGATCTCTGAGAGCCCTTCGCGGTCAAAGGTGCCGTCAGGCTTGGCGTACTGGTCCATCGAGAAGAGTCTCTCGAGCGAGGCGTCCATGGCTTTGCCAGTATCATCAAGGCTCAGCACTCTGGTCAGCACTGCGTACTCCTCCTCAAACTGTCCGGTCCGTCTGAGGGCTGAGGCGACTGCCCAGAGGAGTGACGCGGATTGTGCTGGAGGGAGGTCTTCGGCGGTTTTGATGGCGGTGGAGATGGCAATCTCAGCTTTTTCGATGTTTCCGTCAAGGAAGCAGGTCTCCCCGACATCTTTTGTCGCAAGGCCAAGAAGATAGGGATCGGGATCGGGTTCTGCGTCCAGGACGAGGAGAGCCTTCTCTGCGCATCGGACCGCGTTCTCGGTATCATCCTCATCTCTGAAGATCACCGCGAGGTTGGTGTAGGCCACGTGTAGGTGGGTTGCTTCCTCGTCATGGAGGAGGATATAGGCATAGACGGTCTTGGCCTCCTCATGAAATCCGCGCCTGAATAAATCGGCAGCGTCTTCGAGGAGAGTTTCGTAGTCGTCGAAGAGAGTGACGAAGTCGTCCAAGGTCTCTTCATCAATGGAAAATGGATATGCGGCATTGAGAAGCGCGACTTGTTCCTCTCTCTTCATCCCGATAAACCAGAAGAGGGCGATGCTTGCGGCTGCGTCATTGATGAATCTCTCAAATGATTCTGCACTCTTCGTGGGTATTGTTCCACCAAGTTCGTCTCTGAGGGCGGTGAAAGTGAATGATGCCGTTTTGAGTTCGGCCGGGATGATCTGGGTCGCTGGAAAGTCTGTGAAAGGAGCTTCGAAGTAGAGGTCTGACCACCTGACCATGGAGGTTACGATCGCCTTCTCCTGCTGTTCCCAGCACCTGATTCCTGGCGACTCTCCGGCAGGTATAGGAGGGGCGAGATACCCATCATCGGTCGAGGTACCTGCGGCGAGGATGGTCTCAATCTGGTGCGCGCTGCGGAGGTCTCCTCTCTTGAGTTTCCAGAGATATCGGTGCCAGAAATAATCTATCCTCTCTTCTCCGGTGAGTTCAGAATTATCTTCGGTGATTGTCCTGGATAGGGCGGATTTAAATTTTTTCTTTGCCTCTTCATCTGCATATGCCGCGGCGGCGACATGGGCGGCAAAGCCGATGTCACGTCTCCGTCTGATCAGGAAGAGGTGCAGAAGTGCGGACTCCCTGGGGTCTGTTGTTCTCTCTTCCCAGAGTGTGGTCCAGATATATTCCCAGAAGAAATTGCGTAGAACCGTGGTCTCCATCTCGTCGTACCTCTCTCCTGTGTCTTTGGGGCGTAAAGAGAGATACTCGTATTGATCTGGAGTTCTTATGAGGGTGTGGTGGGGTGTGATGTGAGGAGGGGGGTGCGCTGCAGAATTTTTGTTTCAGATCTTTGTAGAATTGGCTCTGTAGGAACCCTCTTGATGATGATCTCTGAAGGGGTGCGTGCCGCCCCCCGAACCCCTCACCACACGAGAGGCCGAGTACAACAGCACCCTTTTTATATTCATCTATTCTGCCTTCCCGATCTTATCTTCCTCCTGGGGGTCCGGGGACAGCGCCCCTGGCATGGAGATGCGGGAAGACGGAGATGCGGGAAGGCAACGAAGGCGTGGTAATGTCATGTAGATGGGAGGAAGTCTCCACCATCATTCGTCGCTCTCTTTGAGGATGACGGATGAGGAGTTTTGGGATGACCTCTAATTCTGTTCTCGTCCATCACCCTGCCCGTAGCGCGAGTGATCGGGGATTTCAACGCCGCTAGAACGAGAAGACCTGATGCTCTTAGAATAAAGTCTAGTAGGAGTGGGAATACGGGGGATCTCTCCCCCGTTCCGATAAGGAGTGTACGTGTATGTTGCACAGGTGAGAGGGTGTGTTTCCCTCTCGCCGGATGAATGTTGACGTTTATTGAGAGGTGGTAGCCGCAGGCGCCATCTGTGCGTCGTGGTGCCTTTTGAGTTAGGTGGTAGTGGTGCCTGCTACTCTGTGTTCCTGTCTGTTGCTGCCGCCCTGTCAGGACTTCCCCGTGTCTGACCGGGCACCGGCGATCACTATGTTGATCGTAGATGTATATATGTCTGTCGTCTATTGCATGGCATTATCGATAGCGATATCGCCACATACAATGCTATCGCATCAGCGAAACCGATAAGTACTGGTCCGTGGCAGATTAAGTATGATATGAACCCCTATCCTGAAGAGATCACCCGGATCCTGGATCGACTGAAAGCAAATCCACGAGGTATGTCGGTCAGCGATCTCTCCAGGGACCTTGGGGTCAATAGGAACACCGTCTCTAGGTACCTCGACATGCTCCTCATCGCTGGAGAGGTGGAGATGCACACCTATGGCAAGGCCAAGGTCTTCTATCTCTCCCAGCGCATCCCCCTCTCTGCGGTGATCAACCTCTCTGCAGATGGCGTCTTTGTCCTCAACCAAGACCTTGTGGTCGTCCAGGCCAACGACCGGATCCTTAAGGTTATTCGGGCTGCCCGGGATGAAGTGGTCGGAAAACCGCTGGGTGAATCCTCTCTTTCTGCCTTTGACCATCCCTTGATCAGGGAACGTATCGAGGCTGCGCTCGATGGACAAGACGTCGTAGAAGAGGTCAGATTTCTCAAGGCTGATGGTGAACTCTTCTTTAGGATGAAGATCCTTTCGACTGTTTTCAATGACGGCAGTCCTGGGATCACTATTCTTCTAGAGGATATTACCGATCAGAAACGCTCTGAAGTAGCGCTTCGGGAAGGTGAAGCAAAATTCAGGGCCCTTGTCGAGGACATCAATGACATCATCTGGAATATCGATGAGACTTGGACCTTTGTCTATGTCAGCCCCAAATGTTTTGATCTCCTTGGATATGCCCCTGAAGAAGTAGAGGGGCGCAATATCATGGATTTCGTCCCCCGGGCAGAGCACGAGAAGATCGAGAAACGCATCCATGAACATGTTGATTCAGAAAAGTCTTTTTCCCTCGTATCGATCCCGATGATGCGCAGGAACGGGGAAAGGGTTGTTTTTGAAGCAAGTGGCACCCCGAATTTTGATGAGATCGGGTGTTTTGCTGGGTATCGGATGGTTGCCAGGGATGTCACTGAGCGGCAGCAGGCAGAACGGCGAGTGCGTGGATGGAAGTCGTTTCTTCATTCGATCGTTC
This sequence comes from Methanofollis sp., assembly GCA_028696365.1. Taxonomy (GTDB): domain Archaea; phylum Halobacteriota; class Methanomicrobia; order Methanomicrobiales; family Methanofollaceae; genus Methanofollis. The sequence goes on along the minus strand of JAQVHG010000015.1, from coordinate 12,799 downwards.
AAAACATCCCTGATATGGTCTTTGTCAAAGAAGTCGGCGGCGGCACCTATGTCTTCTTCAATCAGGCTGCAGAGGAATTTGCCGGGGGGCGCCTGGAAGATTTCGCCGGGAGGAGAGATGAAGAGATCTTCCCACCTCACCTCGTGCCCTTCATGTCCTGCGGGGAAGAAGAGGTGCGCACACAGATGCTCCCATACGACTGCCCGGAGACTGCGATCACTCTCAGGGAAGGGGAAAAACATTTTCTTCAAGCCAAGAAGATCCCGATCACCGGCGGGAACGGCAGGTTGAAGTACATCCTCTCCATCATCTGCGACATCACCACGCATGTCAGGGCCGACATCCTCCTGCGCGAACAGCGCGACCTTGCCCTCGCCCTGGGTTCGGCAACTGATCTCATTGAAGCCCTCTCCCTCTGCCTCAGAACCTCACTCCGGGTCTCTGGGATGGAAGCAGGTGCAGTCTTTGCCTTTGACGAGGCGAGTGGTGATCTTGTGCTTGTCGATGCATCAGGCTTCTCAAATAAATTCTCAGAGTCGATGGCCAGGATCCCTGCAGGTCCGGCGGTGAACTGTCTTGTAGGAGGGGGGATGGTCTCGTCCAGTGCAGGTGTGGTGCTCGCATCTGTCGACCCCGCCCTCCGCCCCTTTGCTGACGAATCACTTGCTATTGTGGCTTCCAGACCGATCATGTGGTCTGGCCGCCCCGTCGCAGTGCTTGTTGTGGCCTCATGTCATCATACTGCGGTCCCAGGCTATGCCAACCATGCCCTTGAGACCGTCGCTGCCCAGGTGAACAATGTGATCGGCCGCATCCGCGCTCAGGAACGGGTGAGGAAAGAACGTGACCGGGCCGAGCGCTACCTCGAGGTGGCCGGGGTGATGATCGCAGTGATCAAGATCGACGGGACGATCGAGCGGATGAACAGGATGGGGTGCCGGATCCTTGGATACCATGAAGATGAACTTGTAGGGAAGAACTGGTTTGCGACGCTGGTCCAGTCCTCTCTCAGGGAGAGGTTTGAGGGGAACTTCAAGAAGCTGATGGAAGGTGCGGTTGTCCCGCCAGAGGAAGAGACCACCCCTGTTATCACTAGGGATGGGCACACGGTGGACGTCCTCTGGCACAACACCATTGTGCGGGATGAGAAGGGATGTATCATTGGACTCGTATCCTCAGGGAATGTCGCCGCCCCCTAAGTGTATATGGGCCAGAGGCGATATTTCTCTATGACACGACCCTCTGACCTGCTTCTTCTCTCTCCTGAAGAGATCAAAAAACAGGAGATCTTTTTTTCGGCTCCACGAGTCCCAAGACGACTGGAACGATTGATCGAAGAGTATGTCGGCAAGAAAACCGGGAAGTCCTGGGACGATAAGGTTGTCCTCGAAAGGATCAGGACTGCGGTCGTCGCTCAAAAAGGACGATATTGGGCGCGGGGTCGAGAGCGGAAGATTTCGTATGAGAAAGGCTATGACGTCCTTGCGTATCTTGGCTATCACGCCCCAGTATACCTGGTCCAGACCGAACTCCTCCTCCACCGTCTTGTGAGAGGTGGACTTCTCCCCCGCCATCTGAGGGTGCTTGACGTGGGATGTGGCCCTGGCGTCGTCTCAGCCGCGGTCGTGGACTATTTTGGGAGACTTAATGGACCGACCGCTGAGGTTACTGGCCTCGACCTTTCAGAAGAAAACCTTGAGGCCTACACTGCGATCGTCGGGCCCTATGCTGAACACAAAGACGTGGTCTCGGTCAATGAACCGGTCCTGGCCGACCTGTGCCATCCGCCTGAAGGTGCCCTCCCCGGACCGTTCGACCTGATCGTCTTCTCCAATGTCCTCAACGAATTGCAGGGGCTCAGGTCTGAGGAGAAGGCCGATATTGTTGCTGGATACGTCAGTCTCCTCTCTTCAGAGGGATCGATCCTCCTCGTCGAACCTGCCGAGAAGGCGACCTCGACTGGGCTGCGTGAGGTGCAGCGTGCCCTTGTTGAGAGAGACCTGACCGTCTATGCCCCGTGTACCTATCTCTGGGACACCCCATGTCAGCCTGAACGCTGCTGGACCTTTGAGAGCGGTCCAGAGGTGAGGCCCCCACGACTCATGGAGGCCCTTGCCTCCAGTAGAGAGGGATATCGTTTCAAAAACACCGACATCAAGGTCTCGTACGCCGTGTTACGCACCGACGGCCTGACCCACTGGGGGACGCTGGCGAGACCGGCCAAAGTGGCCCGCCTCGGCGCCTTATCTTCCCATGTCGGCCGGCAGGTCAATCTCTGTGCTGCCAGGATGTCGGGAGAGATCGGAGACGAGAAAAGACATGTGGTGAAGGTCTGTGACGGCACGACGAAGAAACCAGTCTATGCAGTCCTCCCAGGATATGCCAGAAACAAAGGAAACGAATACCTTCTCGTTGCGGAATATGGTGATCTCCTCCTCTTTAGAAATGCAAAAGTGAAGTACAACAAGGGTGCAGACACCTATTCGGTGATCGTCGGGAAGAAGACGAAGGTCACTCCTCTTGGGGGAGATACGCCGTGAAATCTCAGGAATGGAAACTTGCCCTCTTCCTCGTGGTCATCGCCGTCGCCGGAGTCTTCGCCTCCTCTTCTTTCATTGATATCTTTGGCAACGGCGGGGGAGACAAACCAATCTATCAGGTCTCAACCATCGGCGCTCTCCTTGAAGGGGTGTATGACGGTGAGACTGAGATCGGCACCCTGCTGGAGAATGGCGATACCGGGATCGGTACCCTCAACGCCCTTGACGGTGAGTTGATCATCTTGGACGGCAGGGCCTGGCAGGTGCGCGGTGACGGTTCGGTGCATGCCGTCGATCCTTCGATGAGAACCCCTTATGCAACGGTCACCTCTTTCAACTCGGATCTCAGCCTTGACCTCACCAGTCCACTGGACCTCCCTGCTCTCGAGGATACTATCAAGGACACCCTGTCCTCAGAGAATCTCCCCTGCGCTGTCGTGATAGAAGGGACCTTTATCAATCTCACGACCAGGAGCGTGGACCGGCAGGAGTTACCTTATTCCCCTCTCGTCGAAGTGACTGTAGACCAGCACCCGTTCACCTTCGATCGGACAGAAGGCACAGCAGTTGGATTTTATTTCCCATCCTATCTGGACGGGGTGGGAGTGCCTGGATTTCATCTCCATTTCCTTGCCGATGACCGGAACGGTGGAGGCCACCTCCTTGGGTGCACAGCAGAGCGCGTTAAGGTCTGGATCCACAGCACGCCGGAACTCGACCTTAATCTGCCTTCAAGTGGACCATTTCTCGGAATTAACCTCTCTGGTGAGCGGGGCGGGGATATTGAAGCGGTAGAGGGAGGTCGATAACTCGCCCCTATTCTGGAGTTTATTTCATGATCAAAGGTAGATGTATAATTATATTGATATGTAGGGGCTATAATCGTCTCTGAGCTGGGTAAAGATGAATTTCACCGATTTTTTTGCCAAGATTTAAGGTATATAGAGCCATATTTTTGTGGCTCTATCTCGGTCTATATTCTCGAAAAATCACAACTGTGCACTTATATGGTTAATTTATTCCTTTTGTGCTCTTAATCTCATCAGAAGAGAATAATAGAAATATTACCAATTCCAATCTTTCAATCTGATGAAAAAAACGGTAGGGAGAGTCCTTGGGGTGCTCGTATTTTTAGCACTCGTTTTTGCCCCCATCGACCAGACCGTACTCCCGACGTCGGCGAAATATGTCGCTGCCGTCACACTTTTGATGATCATCTGGTGGATCACCGAGGCTGTACCCCTTGAGGCCACCGCACTTCTGCCCGTGGTACTCTACCCTGCCCTTGGTGTCCTGACCCCTACGGAGGCAACGGCACCTTATGCTGACAAAGTCATCTTCCTCTTTATGGGCGGTTTTATCATCGCAATGTCGATGCAACGATGGGGTCTCCACCGCAGAATCGCCCTCAACATCATAAAAGTGGTTGGGACAAGCCCGAGACGATTGATCCTCGGGTTCATGATCGCGACTGCCTTCCTCTCAATGTGGATCTCGAACACCGCCACGGCGATGATGATGATCCCGATAGCGATCGCGATCATCACCACCATCATACCCAATGCCAGCACCCTCCTCAAGGACATGTCCCCCCAGCAACGGGACTTCTCTGAGGCCATCGTCATCTCCATCGCCTATGCGGCGAACATCGGCGGGATCGCCACCCTCATCGGTACTCCGCCGAACGGGATCTTCGCCGCCCAGATGAAAGCTCTTTTCCCTGCTGCTCCTGCGATCGATTTCTTCTCCTGGATGAAGTTCGGCATTCCTCTGGTCATCATCCTGATCCCGATCACCTGGTTCTGGCTCACCTACGGCTCATACCGTCATCTCCCTAAGAAGGTGGCCCATGCCGAGGACATCATCGACCACCAGATGGAGGACCTTGGCCCCATGAGCCGTGGTGAACGGTGGACCCTGATGGTCTTTCTCCTCACTGCCTTTGCCTGGACCTTTGCGAAGACCAAGTACATCGGTGACATTACGATCCCAGGCCTGGACATGATCTTTCCTGGCATCCATGACTCAACGATCGCGATTGCCGGCGCCCTTCTTCTCTTCCTCCTGCCGGTGGACCGGAAGAAAGGGATCTACACGATGGATTGGGAATGGGCGGTGAAAATTCCGTGGGGGATCCTTATCCTCTTTGGCGGTGGGATCTGTCTCTCGGTCGCCTTCATCAAGAGCGGGCTTGCAAATGTGATCGCCGATCAGCTCGCCATGTTTGGCGGTCTACCCATTGTTCTGCTTGTCCTGGTCGTCGGGATCGCCGTCTCGCTCCTCACCGAGGTGACGTCCAATACCGCGATGGCAACTCTGATGATGCCGATCATGGCAGTGACCGCGGTCTCGATGGAGATCCATCCCTATGTACTGATGCTCACTGTGGCTGTCTGTACCTCGATGGCCTTCATGCTCCCTGTCGCCACCCCGCCGAACGCTGTCGCCTATGCCTCAGGGTACATCGACATGAAAGACCTGATGCGTTCAGGCTGGGTGCTCAACTTCATCGGAGTCGGGATCTGGACCTTCTTCATCTTCACGGCTGTGATGTGGATCCTTGGTTTCACCCCGGCTCTCCCTGACTGGGCGACGATGCCGGTTAAATAAGGGTGAGGTCGGAGGCCGATTCCACCACTATCTCTTTTTCACCGTGATATGTCTGGGCCGTCCCCACGACCTGCACCAGAGTTCCTTCCCTGACCTCCACCCTCACTGCAACTCCAGCGGGCAGGAAGACTCTCGTTCTGTTCACCTCGGTGAGGAGGTGCCCACCGGAGAGGGCGCGCACCTCCCCCACTTCACCGCGGAGGAGGACGAAGGTACCGTCCTCCACATCAGGGGTCCAGGGGGTGGCAAAGGCCGCGCTCCCTATCTGGTCAAGGGCAAGGTGAACAATGAGGAGAAGACTAGATATACTGATCAAGATGATGAGGGCACGTTTTTCCTGGGGGCCGAGCATGTGCAATATATTGTTCTAAATTATATAAGTGCCCGATACCTTCTTATGTTAACGTTGTTAACTATAGAGTATGCACCAACCCTCCCTCCCCCCTTCCTCGAGGAAGGTACTCCTGATCCTTGAGGACGGCGGTGCGATGACGCACAAGGATCTCGTCAGGAGTTCGAGCCTTGCACCTCGGACAGTCAGGTATGCCCTGAAGAGGCTGAAGGAGAACAACCTCATCATTGAGAAGTTCAACTTCAAGGATGCACGCCAGATCATCTATGAGTGCAAGCCTCAGGAATCTGTTGAGGCAGTCTGAACGCAAAGAAATCTCTTTTTCTTCGGCTCTGTAGAATTCTTCACCTCTTGTGTGGGTGAGACGTGTATCACCCGCCTTCCTACCCTTTGGCTGGAGGCGTGCCGCCCGGACCCCTTGGGACGACGATAAGGTCGAGAAGGCAGAATAGATGACATGACAAAGGGGCTGCCGTCCTCGACCTATCGTGTGGCAGCCAGCCCCCCGCCAGAGAGAATCATCAAGAGGATTTCTACAGAACCTTTTCTTCAGACAGGTGAGCCGCTCACCGTCTTTTCTCTCTCCATAAGTAGAGGATAAAGAAGACGACAACGACCCCGACAGCAAGGGCAAGTCTGCTGTCATGACCCTCGATCTCGATCAATTTACCCGCCGCCCAGTCCGCTTCAAAGGCGTTTGCAAAATAGTGTGCCGCTTCGGGATGGTCGATGATGACACCGGCCTCGCGGTTGAAGTCGGCCGAGTTGTCATTCCAATTGATGCTTGAGATGAGCACGCTGTGGTTATCGACGATCACGCCCTTCGTGTGGACCTTCACGAACCCTGCAGCATCGAGATCGATGCACTTCGCCTCGATCGGAATCCCCTCAGCCCTTGCGACCTCGTTGATCCATGCTACCATCTCGTCGTTGTCCTTCTCTCCCTCGATATTGAACCATGCGGCGTCAAGGAGCACCCGCACCTCAACCCCTTGTTTGGCGGCATCGATCGCCGCGGCCAGGAACCTGTTCGGCCCACCTGTGGTGCTGTTCCTTATGGATGCTTGCTCGATGAGGATCTGGTCCTCGGCGCCGGCAATGAGGTCAGTGACCAGGGCACTCGTTTCAGGTGCGAGGACAGGCGTCACCCGCGTACCCTCGATGGTCAGCGGGGCGAAAACAAGGTCATAGGCGCCATACCCCTCTTCATCACCATGTCGCCCCCCGGTGGGTGCAGGGGCGAGGTCACCGCCTGTGGTGTCCCACCGATACACCCGTGAAAAATAGTCCGCGATCCTCTCGTCCTCCACCCAGGCACCCCATCCCCGGTTCCCTCTCGTGCCGAATGCAGGGATGCCACTCGGTTTGAAATTCTCCGTCGTGATCAGGACACTCTCATTGCCGACGATGACGTACTTTGCATGGTTGAAACGGTACTTCGCGTGGGCCTCAGGTGTCGTCGTCATCATCTGCACCTCGATCCCGTGCGCGGCAAGTGTCGCCGCGACCGCCTCTTCCTCAGAGGGGATCCCACCGACCGGCCCGCCCTCAAGGAGGACCGAGACCTTCACACCCCGATCTGCAGCCCTAGTAAGCATCGCGGCGATCCCCGGATGGGTGAACTCATAGACATTGACCTCCACCCTCTCCTCTGCACTCTCAAGGGCACGCTCGAAGACCTCGTATGCGCAGTCAGGCGAGACGAAGAGGGTGACGGTGACGTCCTCAAAGGTTTCAGGAGAGAAGTTGGACTGGCCCAGGAGCCTTGGATGCGGGTCCCAGATGCCGTCCTCCAGGAAATGGACCTGTCCTTCCCTGGCCGCCACATCTTCAGGCCACTGTACCTCCTGGGCGACGCTCCCCCCGATGAGGAGGGCAATGCTGTCCCCCTTGTTGGCCAGTTTGAGCCGTCCGCCCCCACGCATCTCAGGGACAGCAGGGTCGGTGTCCATGACTTCGTAGTCAGGGAGATACCCGTGTGTCAGGAAAAATCCCTTCGCTTCCCTGGCCACGGTTACCCGCCCGTTGATCTCTGAACCTGCAGGGAACCTGAGTGTCCCTTCGCCGTCGGTGACCGCGACCTCGTCAAGTCCCCCCTCTCCCTCAAGGACAAAATATTCGTCTGGCTCGCCGGTGCGGTAGGGGTCAGGACAGAACTCAACGATCTGTATGGCCGCTACCGGCACGGTAAGGAATGCCAGGACGATGAGCAGGATGAAAGAGGTGTGAGGGGGGCGCCGCAGCATAACCCTCTGTGGTTCGCCCTGGTTTTTATATCTCCCTCACCCACCCAGATCCCATGGAAACGCCGGTCGTCATCAAGATAGGCGGGAGCCTGATGGATCGTGCAGGTGCGGTCGTTGACGAGATCACTGCGGCAGGCCGGCCTGCCCTGCTGGTTCCCGGGGGTGGGGGGTTTGCCGACGCCGTCCGCACCCTCGATCCACCTGCTACACAGGCACACTGGATGGCCATCTCTGCAATGGAGATGTATGGGTGGTATCTCTCCTCGTTTGGACTCAAAGTTACAGGGAGACTTGACGTGCCAGAGTGTCTCGAAGTCTTCCTCCCCTATACCCTCTTTCGCGCCCTCGACCCTCTCCCCCACTCCTGGGAGGTCACCTCTGACACCATCGCCGCCTGGGTCGCCGGAGAACTTGGGCTCCCCCTGGTGTTGGTAAAATCGGTCGATGGGCTTACGAAAGACGGCACATATCTCCCTGAACTCTCTGGACCTTATGACTGTGAAGAGGTCGACCCCTTCCTCCTCCCTTACCTCTTTGAGCATCGTATCAAGGCAACAGTCGTCAACGGACGTGCGCCTGGTAGGCTTCATGCCTTCCTCAGAGAGGAGCAAGTGATCTGCACCCAGATCCATCCAAGCATTTAATTGTCGCCAAGTGCAAAGATCACTAATTCTTTGTTGGGGATATTCTATGGCTATGGAAAAATGCACATCATGCAATGCCCCGCTCGCAGAAGATGGAGCGACTAGGTTCCCGTGCCCAAAGTGTGGAAATGAGATCAGGCGCTGCCCACAGTGCAGGGAACAGAGCATCGGATACACCTGCGCCAAGTGCGGATTCCAGGGGCCGTGAACAATATGGGGAAAGTAGCAGTCATTCTGAAACTGATGCCTGAGTCGACAGAAACTCCGATGGAGACACTGAAAGAGGCCGTCAAGGCTGCAGTGCCAAGTGTGGACGACATTCAGGAAGAGCCGATCGGCTTTGGCCTCTCGGCACTGAAAGTCGCTGCGCTCGTGGAGGACGAAGAAGGTGCGACTGACGCCCTGGAGTCCAAACTCAAAGATGTCGAAGGCATCGCGAGCGCCGAGATCGTCGACGTCAACCGGATGCTCTAAAATTATTCCAATTTTTCCAGAACTTCTCTTGTGATCGCCCGGATCTTCCCGACAGAACCACGGAATGCCTCGAGTTCGCGCTCCTCGATCCGGATCGGTACCGGAAAGACTCCTTTGCGGTTGACCCGTGCCGGCACTCCGATACAGGTATTGCCGACATTGTGGACCTCGCTCTTGATGTAACTGGAGACTGTGAGGATCCGGTTCTCATTGCCCAGGATTGTCTGGACAAGGGTGGCGATCGCGTCACCTGGGCCGTAGATCGTGGCCCCACTGTTTTTGATGATAAAACTCCCGCTGTTTTTGACACGGTCCATCATCTCGTCCATTGGCAGACCTGAAAACGCCGGAAGGTTCGAGATCTTGATACCGCCGATCGTCGTCGCCGACCAGAGCGGGACCATGCTCTCTCCATGCTCGCCGATGATCCTGGTGTGGACCTCGCTCACATGGACATGGAAATATTCAGCGATGAGGGCTTTGAGCCGCATCGAATCGAGGTGGGTGCCAAGGCCGAAGATCTGTTTGGGCTCCAATCCAGAGTACCGAAGGGCGACTGCGGTCATCACGTCGACCGGATTGGTGACCATCATAACGATGGCGTTTGGTGCGTTCCTGCTGATCGATTCTGCAATCGGCCTGATGATCCTGGCATTTTGAAGGGCGAGATCGATCCGGTCCTGCCCATCATGCCGCGGAACTCCAGCGGAGATCACGATGATGTCGGAATCGGCGCAGTCCTCTACTCTGGTGCTCGAGGAGATGTTGGTCCAGATCCCTCTGGCCGCGCACGAATCGGTAAGGTCGTGGGCAAGTCCGGCAAGCAGGTTTTCTCTGCCTGGCCTTCCCATAAGAAGGACCTCGTCCACATGCGGGATCCCGGCGATGGGATGGGATGCAAAAGAGCCCAGTCTCCCGGTGGCTCCGATGATCGTGACTTTTGCCATAGAAATCAAATAGATAGGGGCACGTCCTCGGTCGACAATGCGTGCCTGTACTTGCCGTGACTCCCCTTCTCCACCCTGCACTCCCATGGGCGCCGTACGTTCACGGTAAGTCTGCTCCCTTCCGGGCCTGGACCGGTCTCCGCGACAACAGGTCTCCGCTCCCTCCAGAGCATCGATCCCTGGCCGTCGACCTCATGGGACAAGGCTTCTCAGTCGGGAAGTGCATGGCGCCTACAGATCGCCAAGGCCTTCCTCGGACTTCGCCCGCCGCGTATCGGCGATTTCAGCTTACAGGTGACGCCTAACCACCCAGGCTAGCCCCCATATGTACTATGATTCACGGGATAAATGCTTTCCCTCCTCCGGCACTTCTCCACCGATCAAGTGCGGTCATGCAGGCTTGTCTTTGATCTTTTTCAAAGATGTCCAATGCGCTAAGACTTCGGGAAACCTCTGGGATGGCGGCTGGGAGGCGATCAAAGTTCCCCTGGTAGATTGTGATGTGCTGCTGTTCTCCAAGCCCTTCAGCGACGAGGAGAGGGTCGTTGCTGACGGCTGGGAGGTCGGTGAGTATGGTATGAAGGAGTACCTCGTCGAGGTGGAGTGCATCCTGGTTCACCATGAGGTTGACCACAGTCCAGAAGACCGCGGGGCCATAGACGTCGTTGAAGATGATCTCAGGTGTCCCGGTACGCGCGGCGGCGAGGCCGAGGGTGCCGGCCCCACAGCAGGCGTCGATAAATAGCATAGGGTTCTCGCGCCGTATGGCGCGTTCGACTGCGCGGATCTTGGGGTTGACTGGTCGGGGGAATTCGAGGTGGAGGCGTGAGAGTTCTTTGTACACTACGAGGTCTCCAGAAGAGGTGGGGAAGATATTGGCCTGGATGTCGCATCCGGCCAGTAGGGTGTGGGAGGCGAGGTGCCCACCTGTGATCCCTGGGACAGTTTTGCCGGTTTTCACGACGCCCTGGACTTCTGGAACCTCGGAGACGATGCGCTCGGCGGTCTTCTGGTTGGGATAAGGGGAGAGGAAGACAAGGCTTTGTGTGGGGAGGAAAGGGGGGGTGTTCATGACAAATCCTGGGTTGACGACTGGGGTGGCGATGGCGCTGAGGGGTTCGGTGCCGGTGATGATCCCTTCTTCGGCGAAGATCTGATAGCAGGAGGCGAAGACATCGTCGAGAAACCGGCGCCTGCATTGGCATGGAGGTGCTGGTGTATAAGCAGGGGAAGGGGCGCGGCGTTTGTCGAGGAGGGTGATCGTGCATCTGTCACAGGGGGTGAAGATCTCAGGAAGGGTGGTGAGTACTGAACCTGCATCCTGGAGACAGTCGCCTCCGCAGACTGGACATCGCATAAAATTGGGATTGTGAGTGTGAGTATATACTGTACGGTATTTTATCTTGGGAATATTGTGCAGGGCCTGGGTGGTATGGATCCTCTTCTGGAGCGATGTGGGGTTCTGAAAGGTATATATAGGGAAAGTTCATTTCTGGGTAGTTATACTGCTGCGCAGAATTGGGGGGATTTGATATGAAAAAATTGGTCCTGTTCTTTGTGCTCCTTTCCATAACAGGGGGGGCGTTCATTGCAGGGTGTACCCAACCACAGCCGTCTTCGACGCCAGGACCTGGCGAAGAAACGCCTCTTCCAACAGAGACTCTTCCGACAGAGACGCTCGAGGAAGGAGGTATCAATGCGTCTGAAAGTGAGACCGGCGAGGGACTTGAGGGCTCTGACAGCCTGATCAACGAAATGGTCAGGGCAGGGGATTATGGCACATTTCTCGACTATGTGTATCTCGCTGAAGTTAATGAGTATCTCTCTGGCTCTGGGCCATATACGGTCTTCGCACCGGTGGACAGGAGCGTGTCTGAATATATCCCGCTTGACAAGGAGAACGAGATCAGGACATATGCAGATATCAGTCTGGCACCGTTGGTCAGGGGGCATATCGTAGAGGGGGAGTACACCTCAGAGGAATTCACCACACCGATGAACCTGACGACGCTTGCCGGAACCTCGATTGAGGTCGCAGTCGTCGGCGACAATGTAACAGTAAATGGCATCCCGATGACTGTACCTGATCTCAAAGCTTCGAACGGTGTGATCCATGGGATCGACGGCGTGATCTTGCCGTCTGATTTCTGATCTTCTTTTTTTTCTTCTGGGATTTTGGTCGTCCATGATGCGACTTCGGAGATCAGGTCCTGCAGGATTTGGGCTTTGTAGAATTCATCATGAACCCCTGGGTTCGAGCATACGCGATGAAAATTTCTTGTCACGTGGTCTCTCTTTTTCAAGACTGAAGAGTAGGTGAGGATCGTGTTCACTCTCCGCCCCCGTCTATCTTCGTCGTGGGGGGTTCCGGAGGGCACTCGCCCCCCGCGCGAGACGGCGGTGAAGTCTCTACGATCGGGGTGGCACGTTGGATCATCATGCCTTCCCATACATATCCTTGCGCCGGGGGCTTTGCCCCCGGACCCCTTGGATGGCGATGGGGATGGGAAGGCAGAGAAAAGATCATGACGAGAGTGCTGCCGTCCTCGATCTATCGTGCGGCGGGAGGTCCGGGGGGTGCAACCCCCCGCCACCGAAAGAAGCCAGGAGGATTTCTACAGAGCCGATTTTTTGGATCACTTTCATGGTAAACCCTCTGGATATTCCTCTCTGGCTGGGGGCTGGCCGCCCCCCGCTGATGAAGATTGACGGAAGATTGCATACCGTCTTCATGGTTTTATCTCTGCCTTCCCGCTCCTATTTTGCTCATGGGGGTTTGGGGGCAGCGCCCCAGGCGTGAGGGGGTGGGAGAGTTTTGGGATGACCTCGAAGAGAATATGTTCATCAAGCAAATCATATATCAGATGAGAATAATATTTATTTCATATTACATACGCAGAAGTCCCACCCTCCACCAGTGAGGGGGTGCATCCATCGTCATCATGGTTGCACGTATGCACCGGGTTTGCACTTCAAGAATGTCACT
>JAQVHG010000208.1 GCA_028696365.1 Methanofollis sp. | reverse complement strand
CGAGTCGAACAAGGCGGCCGGCGAGTTCTACACCCCGAGGATGGTCATCAGGCTGATGATGCAGATCCTCAAACCGCAGGAGAGGGAGAGCGTCTATGACCCTGCGGTAGGAACGGCCGGGATGCTGCTGGAGGCCCTCTCGTATGTCCAGGAGCATGGGGGCGATATCAATCTCCTCCATCTCTACGGGCAGGAGAAGAACATGACCACCTCCTCGATCGCCAGGATGAACCTGATCCTCCACGGGCGCGAAGATTTCAAGATCGTGCGGGGGGACACGCTCAGGAACCCGGCGTTCGTGGAGCAGGACCGGTTGAAGACCTTCGACTGCGTGGTGGCAAACCCGCCCTTCTCTCTGAAGAAATGGGGAGACGAGGTCTGGGAGCATGATCCCTATGGTCGGAATTTTGCCGGGATGCCGCCGAAGAGTTATGGCGATTATGCCTGGGTTCAGCACATGATCGCCTCGATGGCGAAGCCGAACGGGCGAATGGCAATCGTGTTGCCGCAGGGAGCGCTCTTCCGGAAGGGGGCCGAGGGGCGGATCAGAAAGGAACTCCTGGAGATGGACCTGCTGGAGGCGGTGATCGGGCTTGGGCCGAACCTCTTCTATGGGACGACGCTTGCGGCCTGCATTCTGGTCTTTCGGTGGCAGAAAGAGGAGCGGCTCCGGGAGCGGGTGCTCTTCATCGATGCGTCGGACGAGTTCCAGAAGGGGCGGAACCAGAACCAACTCTGTCCCGAGCATGTGGGCCGGATCTATGCCTGGTATGAGGGATGTCAGGATGTGCCGGGTGCGGTGCGGGTGGCGACGCTCGACGAGATCAGGGAGGAGGATCATAACCTGAACATCTCGCTCTATGTCGAGCCCGTGATCGAGGAAGACCCGATGTCGGTCGAAGAAGGGCTTGAGCGGGTGAATGATGCGGCGGCCGCATGTTTCGAGGCTGAAGAGCGGTTGAAGAGGTTGCTTGCCGAGGATGGGGTGATCTGAATGGCGCCTGAACCGATCACCCAGGCAGAACTGGAGAAATACCTCTGGGGGGCGGCGGTGCTGCTCAGGGGGTATATCGATGCGAGCGACTACAAGCAGTACATCTTCCCGCTGCTCTACTTCAAGCGGATCTGCGACTGTTACGATGAGGAGACCGAGCGGGCGACGGCGGCGTGCGGCGAGGTCTTCCCTGAGGACCACCGTTTTGTGGTGCCTGAAGGAGCACACTGGCGTGATGTGCGGGCGGTAACCGAAAACGTGGGGATGGCGATCCAGGAGGCGATGCACCGGATCGAGGACGCGAACAGGGAGACGCTTGCCGGGATCTTCGGGGACACCTCGTGGACGAACAAGAACTTCCTCTCCGATGCGACGCTCCGCGATCTGGTGGAGCATTTCTCGTCCGAGACACTTTCTCTTGCCCGGGTGCCGCAGGACGAACTGGGGCGGGGCTATGAGTATCTGATCAAGAAGTTTGCGGACGATTCAGGGCATACGGCGGCGGAGTTCTATACGAACCGGACGCTGGTGCGGTTGATGACGCAGATGCTCAACCCGCAGGAGGGGGAGTCGGTGTATGATCCGACCTGCGGGAGCGCGGGGATGTTGTTGATCGCCGCCCTGCAGGTGCGGGAGCAGGGGAAGGAGTATCGGAGTCTGCGTCTCTTCGGGCAGGAGATCAATTTGATCACGTCCTCGATAGGACGGATGAACCTCCTGCTCCACGGGATCGAGGACTTCACGATTGTGCGGGGCGACACCCTGGCGGAACCGGCGTTCGTGGAGCACGACCGTCTGCAGACCTTCGACTGTATCCTTGCCAATCCGCCGTACTCGATCTCGCGCTGGGATAGGGAGGCATTTTCAAGCGATCCCTGGGGCAGGAACCTCTTCGGGGTGCCGCCGCAGGGGCGGGCGGACTACGCCTTTTTCCAGCATATCATCAGGAGTATGGACCCGGCGACGGGGAGGTGTGCGATCCTCTTCCCGCACGGGGTGCTCTTCCGCGATGTGGAGCAGGAGATGCGCCGGCGGATCGTGGAGGCCGACCTGGTCGAGTGCGTGCTTGGCCTCGGGCCGAACCTCTTCTACAATTCACCGATGGAGGCGTGTGTGATCGTCTGCCGGATGCAGAAGCCGCCTGCACGCCAGGGGCGGGTCCTCTTCATCAACGCGGTGGACGAGGTAACCCACGAGAAGGCGCAGAGTTTCCTGGAGCCCCGGCATATCGCAAAGATCCTGGCGGCCTACCGGAGCGACGAGGATGTCGAGGGCTTTTCCCGCTCTGTGCCGGTCGAGGAGATCCTGGCGAAGGATGCGAACCTGAGCATCCCCCGGTATATTGCCCGGTACGATGGCGACGATGCGACCCCGACGTTTGCAGGGGTGTATGAGGAGTGGACCGAGTATACGACGGAGAAGAGCGATGCAATGGAACAGTTGCATGCGGTGTTGAAGGAGGTGGGGATGGATGAGTGAATTTACAATGGTTCGGTTTTCTGAGATGGCCACGCAGGTCAAGACCAAGGTGAAACCCGCCGAGACCGATCTTGATCGCTATGTGGGGCTCGAACACCTCGACCCCGAGTCCCTGCATATCAGGCGGTGGGGCGTGCCGGGAGATGTTACAGGAGAGAAGATCGTGGTCCAGAAGGGCGACATCATCTTCGGGAAGCGGCGTGCCTACCAGCGGAAGGTCGCCATCGCCGACTTCGACTGTATCTGTTCGGCCCATGCGATGGTGCTCCAGCCGAAAGAGGATGTCATCATCAGGGAACTTTTCCCCTTCTTCCTCCAGTCGGATCTCTTCATGAACCGGGCGGTCCAGATCTCGGTGGGTGGTCTTTCCCCGACGATCAACTGGAAGGATCTTGCCAGGCAGGAGTTCCCCCTCCCGCCCATCGAGGAGCAGCGCCGTATTGCGAAGGTACTCTGGGCGGCGGAGGACGTGATCGTGAAGGACGAGGCGCTCGTCGCTGAGGCCGAGCACTATAAGCAGGTGATGATGCGGGAGTTGTTCTCGAAGGGGATCGGGCATGAGGAGTTTCGGGAGGTAAAAAGAGGGTTCAAACTTCCAGTAGGATGGAAATTGGAAAAAATCGATAATCTCAGTGAAGTTCGGGGAGGATTACAAAAAAGCAAGGATAGAGCACCCAAAGACAATCCTCGAAGATACTTGACAGTGGCACATGTTCAAAAAGATAATATTGATTTCGGAGACCCCCGATACTTTGAAGTTTCTGACGCGGAACTTGAACAATACAGATTAGAAGCAGGAGACGTACTTGTTGTGGAGGGTAATGGAAATTTAGAAGAATTAGGAAGATCGGCAATATTCAACGGTGAAATTGAGGATTGTGTCTATCAAAACATGATCATTCGTATCAGGCCTAAAGATGACTCTTTGATTTCTCAATATGTATGTCAGTACCTAAATAGCCCTCTAGGTCACCGTTCAGTTGTAAAAAATGGAATGAGTTCAAGTGGATTATTCCATCTGGGTGTGGAACGCTTGATGAAGATTGAAATCCCCATCCCCCCACTCCCCGAACAGCGCCAGATCGCCTCCATCCTCTCCGCCATCGACGACACCATCGCCGCCGCCCGTGCGAGCGTCGAGGCCTCGAAGGCGCTGAAGATGCGGTTGATCAACCAGTTGCTCTCGCCCGATGAGGAGACCGCGTGATCGACGAGAACATCCTTATTTTTCTCGGCCTGACCGCCCTCATCGGTTTCCTCTCTGACGTGCTGCTCACGATCTTTGTGGGGGTGGCCCATCTGGAGATGGCCACCATCATCTCAGCCTGTGCCGTCGACGGGGCGTGGGGCGAGGTGCAGGCGGCCACCGTCCCTGTGCTGGTCGGTCTCTTCGATTTCTGTATCGGGCTTATAGGGGCTTTCGGAATTATGGAGTGGATCATGCCCTTCACGCGATCGTGAGGGGAGGGACTCTTTTGGAACGTATTACATCTTCTTCCCATACCCGTATAGTGCCAATTGAAATAGGATTGCATGTTCTCGTCCCCATTTTCAATCAGTAAATAATTATAAAGGAACTCTAAACTCTGAATAGGGACCAATTAGTCGTCCAACTACTCAAATTTCATACTCTTCAAATATTGCTTCATAATGAGGAATTGTGATGAATTCTTTGTTGTAACAGCACATTTTGAAAGGCAATCCACTCCTGCAGGGGCAGGGGTAAAGGCCTGTA
>JAQVHG010000207.1 GCA_028696365.1 Methanofollis sp. | reverse complement strand
GGACGACCGGCCGGCTGTGTAAAGGGGAGAGAAGGGGCTTCATAATGTTGTGCAATCTTTTCCTGAGAGAGAGACCATTTAAAAACCTTCTGCCCTTCCTCCTCACGATTATCTGAGGTGCCTTCCCACTGGTCCCCTCTTGTGAGAGGTGCAATCACTGATCTCTCCAAGGCAGAGGCCTTGGGAAGACCAGGCAAGGAGATCCGTCAAGAGAGTTCCTACAAAACTGCTCTAAGTATTTTGAAGCTCGATAGCGAAGGAAACTAATCATTACTGATCTGGATTCTATGCTCTTTGTGTTGGAGCAGTATGAGCGCGCAGCGATGATGAGAATGAGAACAGTCTTTTCTGCTGGTATGACGTCGAAATATTCGGGATAAAGATCTTTAACCTTAATGATTGTGGTTTAATAGTCTGTATGTCCCCTGAGAATTAGAGGATGAGCTCAGAATATATATATATATTAAAAACTATATTTCGTGGCAAGGATGTCCGATTGGATGTCCTGCAGGGGTCTGAGTGTTTGTACAGAACTGCTCCAGACCCCCACACTGCCCAGAGGCAATGTGACTTTAGGTTATTCACTTGATATAACCTTGTTGGTTCTGTGCCTCTGGAGATGAAGAAACAGAGGGAAAAAAACCATGCGAACAAAACGCAAACTCGGTGCTATCATAGCGCTGATGATCGCTGGCACATTTCTGGTGTCGGCAGTGAGTGCATCCATCGATGGAGAGCGATACGGCCCCATCGAACCGGAGCATGTGGAACCTGTTGATGATCATTTTATTCCTTCATTTGAAGAGAAAAATTACGTCATAACAGCGATTGAATCAAGCTCCTTTTCAGAGGATGAGAAAGACGACCTGATAAACAACTTAGAGAAACTATGGTCACTGGATCCAAATTTATCTGAAAGTGAACGGAGCGAAATTATTAATCAGGCCTCACTCATTGTTCTCAGTCACTATAGGATTGATTCTAACATTCGACCCTTCTGGTCTGGGCATACAGAATATAGCTCAACTGGTACGCATAATGTGCTTGCAGAAACTGCTGGGCAAAATATGAGGCTATCCTCACAGCAATGTAGAATTCTCAATGAACATTCTGCTGATCCAGATACCTGGGGCATACCGCAAATGGTAGAACACTATTCATGGGGTGGGGCAGGGAAAAAAGTGCAACAGTATGCAAATTTCGCAGCAGCAGCTTTGGAAGAAGATCCCACCGATTCCCTGGGTTATGAATATCTTTCATGGGCAATGCATTATATGTCAGATGTTGCCAATCCTTGGCACACCCAGCAACTCTGGGCTCAGGGGAATCATGAAACCTATGAACAAGGTTACGTTTTGGATGAGATGGTAAGTGGCCATAACTTCAAACGAGTGATTACAAACTCTCCTGACTATTGGTGGTATCAGATCTCTAGTCCCTCAGCAAGTGCAGACAACCTCGCAGATTTATCAAGTAATTACTTTAGTTACATCGACGATAAAATCAATAACGATCCCAATTGGAAGAATGATCCCACTGTAGTTGAATATACAAAAGACGTCTTGGAGGAGGCGTTGCATTATAATATGGGTCTTGTCGACTATGCTGTGAATTATTTCTGATTCAGGATTTTTTAGAAATAATTCCAACATTTTTGGGTGATCGTCATGAAAATTTCAGGAAAAAAGATATCAACCCTGCTCATTGCTATCATACTCCCCCTCGCCTATCTTACGTACTGGCTTCTGCGGATGAGCGCGGTCTCACCAGGCGCAGAGATCATACTATCTGGAGGCGTGATCGCCAGCATAGGCCTTGGCATTGTTGCACTCAAGAAAGGAGAAGCACCCCGAGGGGTGTCTATTTCATTCATTATTGGTGCCATTCTCTGTGCCCTGATCTTTCTTGGTATAAATCTATGGGCTGGTTGGTCTGAAACCCGTCCTGGCCTCGTCTCATACCATGTCTCGATCACCGGTCTTGAAGGTCGAACGGGGGGGCTCATCACAACGATTCTCGTCCCTGTCCCGATGAAAGACAGGGAAATGGTCATCCCATCATCTAGACTTGTAGACCAGAACTTTGATAACTGGATGACGACCATGGTCGAGACAGAGGACGGGACGATGCTGGCATTCCAGAATCAGCACAATAATTTGACAGATATTCAAGGCGATTTTGAGATCCCAGATGATAACATAAACGGAACTAAGCGTCTCCCTGAAGAATACCTCTCTCCAGTCATTGAAACGATTAGTGATGACCGCTACACCACTGTGATCTATGTAGACGAGGGGATCAGGCCACTAGGAAATTTAACAGTAAACCTCAGACTGAGTGCAGGGGGCGGTCTCTATCATGGGATGTTCGAGGACATGTACCGAACAGAGGTTCAGGAAAATGTTCAAGCTGGAACGACAGGACGGATCGTTGTGACAGCAGAGGTTGAAGATTACAGGCCACCAAAACCGTGAACAAAAGGGACAATACCTTTTTATCTTTGATTGAAGTACTTTTGCTTGTTCAAAACCTCTTTCTACATTTATTCTTCTTCATTATGCAAATCATGAACAAAAGGTCGCTACTAGAATTTACGTAGAAAATAGAGAACTCTAATTTCCCTTGCAAAACGATCAGAGTTGATGAAACAATTTCTCTTCAAAATCTTTCCTCAGAATTTATAGCATATCCAAATCCAATCCCTGGAGTCCAAGGGGTGCACTGGAGGAAGTCTTGAGAACACAGGCAATCATTTTTTCTCGCACATAAAATGGGTTTTTTCGCATGCAAATAACATGCGAGATGGCTCCGCCCGTCCCTGCGAGATCAACATCCATAAATGAATCCTCCACAAACCTATTACACCGTGAAAACGGCGATATTAGGCGGCGGGCTGACCGGGGTGACGCTGGCGCGACTGCTGCGCCAGCAGGGCGAAGACGTGGTGGTCCTTGAAGCAGAGTCCGAGTACGGCGGGCTCTGCCGCTCGAAGGTCATCGACGGCTTCACCTTCGACACCGGCGGGTCGCACATTATATTTTCAAGAGATACCGAGGTCCTCTCCCTCATGAAGGAAGCGCTCGGGGAGAACCGGACCGAACGGCAGAGAAAGACGAAGATCTTCTACAAGGGGAGGTACGTGAAGTACCCCTTCGAGAACGGGCTTGCCGACCTCCCGAAAGACGACCTCTTCTTCTGCATCAACGAGTTCATCAAGGCGCTCATCGCCGCTGAGAAGGGCGAGGTAAAACCCCCCGAGAACTTTGGCGAGTGGATCCGCACCACCTTTGGCGAGGGGATCGCGGCATGCTACATGCTCCCGTACAACCGAAAGATCTGGAAGTTCCCGCCAGAGGAGATGTCGGCCCACTGGATGGACGGCCGGGTGCCTCGGCCCCCGGTGGAGGACGTGGTCAGGTCAGCGGTCGGGATCGAGACCGAGGGCTACACCCACCAGGCGGTCTTCTCGTACCCGCAGGAGGGCGGGATCGAGGCGATGGTGAAGGCCGTCGCCGCTCCGGTCGAAGACGCGATCAGAACCGGGTTTGTGGTCAGGTCGGTCAGGCACGAGGACGGGCACTGGGTGATCTCAGACGGCACCGAGGAGGTCGTCGCCGACCGGTGCGTCTCCACCATCCCCCTCCAGGCCCTCCTCCCGGCGCTGGACAGTGTCCCGTCCGAAGTGGTCGAGGCCTGCCGGGGCCTCAAGTACAACTCAGTCGCCTGCGTCTGCGTCGGGCTCAAGGGCGAGGTCCCGCCGTACTCCTGGGTCTATGTCCCGCAGGAAGAACTCGGACCCTTCAACAGGATCTCCTTCCCCTCAGGCTACAGCGACACCAACGCCCCCGAGGGGTGCAGTTCGGTCCTCGCCGAGGTGACCTACCGCGACGGCGATCCCACGGCATCCCTCACCGACGACGACCTCGTCGCCTCCACACTCGACGGCCTCATGGAGATGGGGGTCATCACCTCCCGCGACCAGGTGCTCACCACCTCGGTCGAGCGCCAGAAATATGCCTACGTCATCTACGACCTTGCCTACCTGAAAAATATAAAAATTGTCAGGGAATACTGCGAAGCCCTCGGGATCGATCTCGTCGGCCGGTTCTCAGAGTTCGAGTACCTCAATATGGACGGGTGCATCCGTCATGTCATCGAGTTCGTGAAGGATCTCTCATGAAAGTCAACTTTTTTGTTGAAGACATGCTCTTTTTCAAGTACATCGGATGCGCCACCCTGGCAATGACGC
>JAQVHG010000206.1 GCA_028696365.1 Methanofollis sp. | reverse complement strand
CCGGTGGCGGTCTCTGAGATCGGGATGGGAGAGGTCATCACCTACCAGACCGGCGGGCACCTCACCACCCACCGCGTCGTCGAGGTCGTCCAGGGCCCGCCGCGTACCTTCGTGACGAAGGGCGACGCCAACGAAGACCCAGACCCCGCACCGGTCGCGGCCGGGGACGTGGTCGGCGTCGTCTGTCTCTCCCTCCCATTCCTTGGGTATCTTGGCCACTTTGTCAGGAGCCCTCCGGGTTTTGTTCTCCTGGTCCTCGTCCCTGTCTTCCTCCTCCTCCTGATCGAGACTGTGTCGCTCATCAGGCAGGCCGGGAAAGGGGGGACATAGGTGGACCCGCGTGTGCGGGGCGCCGGGTTGGTTTTATTTTTCCTCGTCGTCCTTGCCTTCTGTGCTCTTCCGTTCGGCGAGAGCGGGTGCGTCTTCACTGACAGCGAGACGACCGGGGAGATCACTTTCGAGGCATGGCACTCGGAGTGCAAGAAGTGGACGGTGCAGCAGGATTTCTTGAACTGTACGCGTGAAAACGTCGATGTGCACTCGCACTCCGGTAGTGTGATCCTTGCTACGGATGAAAGTCGAGGGCCGGTGGAGCCTGAGGCCACGGTGGGAGTTGGGTACGAATATGGATGGACTGAACCCGGGATGCTGTCGTACACTATAGAGGATGACCGCGTCCCTCTGAGTGTTCCCTGTGAAGATAGTGCGTGTGACCCTCCTCCCCCGGCTGTTGAGTCATCCGGGAATCATTCGGTCGGGGAGTACATGAGCGACGAGGTGATGACGACTCCTGATATCCCAGATGAGACCGCAGGGGGAGATGTTCCAACTCCTAACGTCTTGCCGGAGAACGAGGCCACAGGGAGCAATGAGACGGCAGAGCCAGAGGTGCCGGATGCAGAAATCGCGGAAGGGAATAATAGAGACAGGCCCCTTGTCTCCTGTACGGCTGCAGGCGAAGTGCCCGAGGTGACAACCCTTCCCCTCCCCGGTACCTTGGAGAATGCGACCACTCTTCCCATCCTTGATGAGGAGGAGACGGAGGGGTTGACAGGGTTCAACGAGTCGTCCCCTGTAAGAGACGAAGAGGAGGGTGACAATCCGCCCGTACCTCAGGAACCAGAGGTGGAGGGCGTGGACGATGGTCAGGCTCATGGGCCTTCCGGCCCGGATTTTGTCGGGAGAGATGAACTGGTCAAGGCACCGGTCGAGGTGAAGGCAGCGGGAACCTGGACGCATCAGGCAGAGGTCACTATCACCAACCCTGGTGCTTTGGGTCTTAAGGATTATCAGGTGAAGGTTGAGGTGCCGCGCAAGGATGAGATGCGGGAGGATTTTCATGACATCAGGTTCACCGATTCAGACGGAGTTCTCCTCCCGCACTGGTATGATGAGCATGCCAGTTCATATAATGTTAAAGTCTTCTGGGTGAAAACTTCATATCTTCCCTCCGGGGATTCAAAAATTTATCTCCATTATGGGAACGCAGACGCACCTGATGGAAACGATGGAAGCAAGACCTTCCTCTTCTATGATGATTTTGAAGATACTACAGGTTTTTGGGAGAAGTGGGAGAGAGTAGGGGGCATTGATGTAGGGGGGGAGACCCAGGATGGTAATAGAGTTCTGGCCGTCAAAGGAACGGGTTATCTTACCACAATTAATCATAATAAAGATCAATGGGATGATGTCGCTGTCAGGGAACGTATAAAGTTAGGGGGTCTGTGGGGGCATGGCGGTATCATCGCCCGATATGATGGGAATGACAACCATACTTTAGCAAATATGAGGCTAATATCATATTTCTGGTATAATATATATGATATTTGGATCTCTGGCTGCAATGGGGGTAATGAATGGTCAAACAATAAATGGTATATCGCTGGGGAGTGGTTAAGATGGGAATGGCATACCGAAGAACTTGGCCTCTCCGGGGGTCGGGCCGACCTCTTTGCCGACGGAGATTGGATTGGCAGCACCACTTTGCCTGATGATGCTCCTATCTCAGGGAGGACTGGACTCTATGCAAATGATATAACAAAACAATACCGCGACGAACACATCGTCCGTTGGTATTCACCTGCCTACATCTACCTCTCGTCTGGCACTCTCACCTCAGACATCTTCGACACCGGCGATGCCTCCTCAAAGTGGGACTCCCTCGCCTGGGACGCCGACCTGCATGAAGGAACAGAGATCAAATTCTGGGTGCGAACCTCTGATTCTTCGTTTGAACAAGATAACACAACGATCCCTTGGGAAGAGGCGACAACCCCATCTCCAGTAAGCGCAACCGCCCTCCCCCACGGCCGTTACCTCCAGTGGCGGGCCACTCTCTCCGGGACCGACGAGACCACGACCCCGGTCCTCAAAGAGGTGCGGGTCTGGTACACCCCGGGAGGATCCTGACGTGCGGCCCGCTCCTCTGCTCTTCGTTCTGCTCCTCGCTATCGTCCTCACGGCCCCTGCCTCTGCCGCAGCGATCGACCTCGTCATCGACGAGGAGACCGCGGTCTCCTGGAACGAGACCGCGCTCGCGCCAGGCGACGAGGGAAAGGGGGCGGTCATGCTCAAAAACGCCGGGAACAGGACCGGCACCCTCTCCCTCTGGGTGAGCGCCCTCAACGAGACCGACGGTGGAGGTGACGGTGCCGCCCTCGGCCGTTACCTCCTCTTCACGCTCACTGGTGAGGGACTGGAGAGCAAGGTCACATTCCCGACGACCCTCGCGGCTTTCCCGCATGGTCCTGATGACCCAAATTCGATCCAGGTCTCAGGTCTCGGTCCGGGTGAGAGCGTCGCCCTCACCTGGAACTGGAAGTTTCTTGAGACCCATACTCCGCAAAACGACGCCCAGGGCGATACCCTCACCTTCGAGGTCACCTATCACCTTGTCGAGGTTCCTCCCACCACGCCGTCACCCTCTGGTCCAGGAGACGACGGGAAGAAAGTGATGTACTGGTTCCCACCCCCGGCAGGAGTGGACGATCCCGAACCAGAGAATACAAGCGTGGTCATGAACGAGTCCGTAGTCCCCCAAACACCAGAACCCCCCTCCCCCCCCGTGGACTGGAGCCTGCTCTTCCACTGGCTTCCCGCCCTCCTCGGCATCGCCCTCCTTGCATACACCCGCAGCAAGGCGGCGAAGGAGGGGACGCTCCCGCAAGGGACGGACACGACGACCCTCGTCGGGATGCTCCTGGTCCTCGCCGGTGCCGGGCTTGCGGGCGTCGAGATCGGGTGTCCTGGGCAGACCAGTGCAG
Organism: Methanofollis sp.; assembly: GCA_028696365.1. Lineage (GTDB taxonomy): Archaea > Halobacteriota > Methanomicrobia > Methanomicrobiales > Methanofollaceae > Methanofollis. The sequence goes on along the minus strand of JAQVHG010000206.1, from coordinate 999 downwards.
GCGGACTCTTTCACGTCCTGGTGGGGGTGCTGGCCGCAGGCATGATCGCGTTCGTCCTCATCTGCTGTTATACTGAGAAGGGACGGGCATGGCGGTCACGCCGCTCTGCCCTCCAGCGCCGTCGCCTCATCAGGACGATCTCGCTCCTCCTCCTCATCGCTCTTCTCACTGGATTGTTGATGGCGTTCACCGGGTGGTGGGTGCCTCCGGGGTAGTATCCGGGCAACTCACTGATCCTTGAGTTCATCCCAAAAATCTCAGAGTCTAGAATGTCCCCTCAAACCGAAGCGCTTCCTTCCAGAAATTCAGCCCTCTCTCCTCCGCCGGGGGGCTTACCACTCGAAAATCAGGCTCTGTAGAAACGCTCACCAATTCCTAATGTGAGCGTGACTCACCCACCTTCCCTATCATCTACCGGGGGCTCTGCCCCCGGACCCCTGGGACCATGATGAGAATGGGAAGGCAGAATAGATGACCATGACGAAGGGGCTGCCAAGCCTCCTGCCAGAGATTTCCATTCTGAGGGTTTCTACAAAGCCGAAAATCATAAATTTTCTCGACTCCTTCTGGTCGTACTCGAAGATCAAAGATCTTCTCAAGCTCACTGGCGCTCGCACCCCCCGAACCGCCCGCGAATGAAGATTGACGAGGGATTCCCTACGGTCTTTATGATCTTCTCTTTGCTTTCCCGGCCCAATCTTCATCCCGCAGTTCTGGTGGAAACGAGCGTGAACAAGTTCGAGGAGATCTTTGATATCTCCCCCAGTGCGAGCATGGAGGGAGACGATTGCGTCACATTCGAACTTAAAACAGATAAGGGGTCTACGGGGCTTCTCCACCGCTACCTACCTCTCTCATCCCACTCGCTAAAAATCGCCAAGACTCGTCTGCCGCCGCCGGTCGAAGAGTCGGGAGACCGTCTCCCAACTCGTGCGGGCGAAGGCTGGGGCGGTGCCATGTCCTGCGATGTAGTCCTTGAGATAGGCGATGGTGACTTTG
>JAQVHG010000014.1 GCA_028696365.1 Methanofollis sp. | reverse complement strand
GATCGAAGATCTTCTCAAGTTTGTTATCACTCGCAGCCACCGGATCCCCGGGACCAGGATTGCACCGTGAAAGTGGAATCGATGACCATGACAAGGGTGCTGCCGTCCCCTGGCGGAAGATATGCGCTTGGAATTTCAGGAGTGAAGGATTTTGATCCATAGGATGATTCACGTTCGGGATACTTTTGGGACATGCTCTAAGTGAAACTCATTCTGATCTCGACATGACTCCGACTGGAATCACATGCGGTCATACGCGACTCATAACACATATATACTCAATATTTATTCAATCGCAATACTGTAAGGATTCTTTGTATCGAGAAAGAAGTTCTCACCTTTTCGCGATGCATAGGGAGATCATAATAGGTTTATATATATTAAAGGCCCCATGCATATCCATGGACACCCAAACCGGTGTCCTGTCGGGGCTGGAGAACTTAACACGAGTACTTCCCGGCCCCAACAAATCGCCCGAAGGCTATGGTGCTGTAGGTCGTCATCCTTGATAGCCGTTGCGGTGCCGCACCTTCGGGAGGAGAAATGTGAGAGAAATGCAGAGAAAAAGCAGAAGTGTACTCGCTGTTTTCGCAGGACTTCTCCTTGTCGGGATGTTCCTGGTTCCTGCAGTGAGTGCTGAGAGCGAACAAAAGGGCATAATGAGTGTTCCCTCAGCAGATGATGCCAAATGTGTAACACCCCCTGAGTTCCAACCTACTATTCTTGATAAACTCTCGATAAAACCAGCAGTGTCTGAAGCACGTGTGAATACACAGTCCGTTGAATTTATTGGAGCGATCTATTCATCATCATGGATTGATCAACATGATCAAAGTTCAACGCCGGGTCAGATCATGATCTCCATCCCAGCAGATCATATCCTGACAAAAACAGTATCTTCCGGTTCCACAGCCCCAGTCCCAGAAGAACTTGCCGATTTGATCGTAGGTGCTGATGGCGGATCAATCCTTGTCCTCTGGTCACCTAAAGATCTCATAGATTTTCAAACGAATGGCAGCAGTACCATCATTCAATTCCCAAAAGATTTCCTCCTTGAGTATCCAAACATTTCACAATTCAAAGAAGACATAATGGCATATGCCGATGAAGTCAAGGATACAGAAGAAGATAATTCCTTATATTCTGCGATGAACCCAACAGAACTGGCAAGCCGTTCTCTCTATCAAGAGAGAGCACAATATTCTAGAGATTCATCATATACTGTTACTGGCGTCACAGGAATCATTGATCCCTATTCATACTCAAACAACGGAAGATCGTTTACCAGTTACCACGAGATCGAAATTTATCTGAATGGTCGGGATAATACCGCAGAGTTCATCAGCCATATCCGTGACGACGGAAGTTACCGCTATTGGGTGGTCATATGGGACGATGGTGACTATTACACCATGCTGGACAAGACAACCAACAGTCTGCCCTATATGGAATACTATTTGTACCTTGAAAACGGCGTGTATTGGTTCCACTTACGCAATCCGAACACCGGTGCATGGGAAACCAGCAGTTACGATGATTCAGATAATCCCGCAACACGCGTGGATTGGCTGATGGGTTCCACCGAATTGTATCTGGATAGTGGAACAGAGAGTTTCAGGGTGGAAACGCGCCCCATCAGAGAGGATTGGACGAGAACCTCAGACGGTTCCTGGTATAGACCACGTGATACCTTTGATTGGTATACATACACTCCAAATGAGCAATATGTTTCAATTTCAGCACATTGGACAAGTGATGACAGGATCGAGACAACACATGTAGGTGGATCCTCGATCTGAGGGATGAAATGAAAAAAGGAGAGGAGAATGTATAAAGAGAAAAAAATTCTGGCCCTTTTGCTCTCCCTCGCCATTCTCGGATGTACGCTCTTCACGGCCGGGTGTACGGCAGAGGAGGAACCTGAGACGACGACCCCTGTTCCGACCCCTCCTTCTTTCCAGCCCGATATTCTGGACAAACCGATCATCAATGCTCCAGAGGGAGGGGGAGGGCTTTCTCCTTTCCTCTTCGAGTTTGATATGGTGAACGCCTCTGGCTTCGACACAGTCAGAACTGATCTTCCAGGAGCGTCTACACTGGTCCTGAAACCAAACGCATCGGCGACCCTCCCGATCATCGTCTCCTCAGAGGCTAACGCCAGCACAGAGATCGGGGTCGCCCGGACTGAAGGGGTGCCGGAGGGGGTGCAGGTCTCCTATACTCCGGAGACGTTCACCCTTGAAGCGGGAGAGAAGACGCACCTTGAGATGAGTTTCACCTCATCAGAACATCTGACCATACCGCCAGAGACGGCAGTCGTCGTCTGGATGGAAGGTGCAGGATGGGAAATTGGGAGGGCGTTCTATCTTGAATCTGTTTAGGGGAGGGATCTATCAGGGGCATAACTCCTCATCTACTGTAAAAGGCGACACTCCCATAGAAGATAGGACAGAGATTGGCATACCCAACTTCATCAAGGAAATCAACCCGGTTCATCCAGGAATTCCTGCAATGGGGTTCTTTAGAATTTCTCTGGACAACTATCTCTGCGGGGGGCGGCACACCCCCCGGCATGGTGTGCAGGAAGGCATGTCGATCTGATCCGCCGCCCTCAATCGTCGGATCTTCATCGCCATCTCGCGCCGGGGGGGGCACAGTCCCCCTGAACCCCCCACTACGAGGAGAGGCGGGGGCGACGACTGAACAAGGTCTCCACCGATTCTCCAGTCTTAGAAAGAGAGTAAAAAGCACGTGACGAGAAATTTTCATCCCCTATGCCTGAGCCCATGGGTTCATGCTGAATTCTGCAGAGCCTGCGCTGGAGAAAAACTCATCAATTTGTGACGGAGGGGCGACTTAGCCGCTATCCCATATCTTATCGCCAGAGGCCCCCGGAGACTCTGTCTTCTCATGCTCCCTCCTGTCGCATCTCAAAGATCCACCATCTTCCGTGAACTCATATTATTCAAGAACATCTCCCGCGCGTAATTTAGGGGGCGGCACCTCGGTCCCCCCTCTCCTCCAGATCCATTTTTATACAGTATACATGAAGGATGCACTCCCCTCATGAACGATTCTATTGGATTATTTTCTCTTAATCCCAAAGCAGAACCCCTAAAATCATCTCCCGATCAAAAAAGTGAATATTTTTATTGTATTGAATCACCAAGGGTAATATCATGTATATCCCAACACCTGCTGAGATCAGGGCAAAGCGGATCATGCTCGGCCTCAGGCAGGCCGATGTCGCCAACAGGGCCGGCGTCTCCCAATCGATGGTCGCCAGGATCGAGTCAGGGAGCGTTGACCCCCGGGTGAGCACACTCAAAAAGATCATCCAGGTGCTGAAAGTAGCCGAACATCCGGCGATAGTCGCCGAACAGGTGATGCACGCCCCAGTCCACGCCGTCACCCCCGAAGACTCGATCACGACAGCCGTCGAGATCATGGGCCAAGAAGACATCTCCCAACTGCCTGTCATCCATGACGGCGTCCCTATCGGATGTATCTCAGAGTCTGCAATCGTTGCCATCGTCGAGCAGATTGGCTTGACACGGGCGCACGCACGAAAAGTGAAAGATTTCATGGAGTCCAGTTTCCCAACCGTCCCCCCCGACGTCGGGATTGAGACCGTGGTCCACCTCCTCCAGCAGCATCATGCCGTGCTCGTCCTTGACGGGGGGAAGGTCAAGGGCGTGATCACCAAACACGACCTGATCGCCCTTATCGCTTAAAGGAGCGAGACCAGATCGCGCAGGGCCGCGGCCGGGTCGGTAGCCTTCACTACCCCTGACGCAAGGAGAACGCCGTCGGTCCCCAGGTCAAGCGCGATACGAACACACTCGCCGGTGCTGATCCCCGCGCCGGTGAGCACCTTCACCTCAGGGTTGACCCTTCGCACCGCCTCGACCGAGTTCTCGATGATCCCCGGGTCGGCCTTCGAGACCGAGACCCCGGTCCCGATCAGTTCTGGAGGCTCGATGGCGACATATTCAGGTCCGAGCGCCGCAGCGGCCGCGGTCGTTGCCACATTGTTGGTGCAGATTACCGCTTCGAGTTCGCACCGCCTCGCGGCAGAGAGACTCGCCTCGATCTCTGCAAGGGTCAACCGCCGCTCAGAGTGATTGATGAGGGTACCCATGGCCCCTGCTCCCCTGACCTCTTCGGCGGTCACATGTCCGGTGTGGGCGCCAGGCATGACCCCGTCGATATGCTGGGCATAGACGGGGACATCGTAGTCCCTGACAATACAACCCAGGTCCGTATATGCTGGAGCGACGCCGATCACAGCCCCGCTCTCTTTCCCTACCTCTTCAGCCGCCGCGGCAATGCGAGCTGCCTTCTCCCCTGTGCCTTCGGCATATGCCTTGAGGTTTACAATGATCAGGGGTCTGGCCATCTTACTCCCTCTTGATCTTGATGATATCTCCGACAGTCGTGGAGACAGGACCAGAACCTTTGGTCTTCATGTCGTCGTCGGAGACGTCAAGGAGTTTGATCCCGAGTGCCTGCTCGATCTTGACCCTGACTTCGTCTTCAGGGATGAGGTCGCCCTTCTCGATCTTCTTGATAAGGATTTCACGCTCCTTGATCTCGTTTGCGAGGTCTTTCTGCGTCCAGTTCTTCTCAAGGCGGCCCTTCTTGATCCTGTCTCCGAAATCCTCGACGATCTCGCCGACCATCATATCGAAGACATCCCGGCCCCTGTGCTGGGGTCTGGCGGCCGCCTTTGGTTGTGCCCTTGTCTGTGCTCTCCGTCGTGTCTCGACCGGACGGGGCGGTGCGATCTCTACCCCCAGACGTGCGCATTTCTCGCACACCTGGAGCACTGCACCCTCGATCTGTACCTTTTTCGGGGCGCCGCGAACTACAGCCCCACACAATTCACACTGCATACTACTCGCAAACACATTTAAGTCATTTTATACTATATATCTATTCGAGGAGGACTGATGGGGGACAGTGGCTGTGATCCAACCGATCTGCAGAATAACGAAGAGCTCTGCAAGTGCCTGCTCGAACGAATCTCCAGTCTCGAGAACCGCAACCTCGAACTGAGAGAGCGTATGCGCCAGATGGAATCGGAAAAGCGCTATGTAGAGACGCAGAAGATTCGGTACGAGCGCGAGATGCGCAAGCTCCGGAGCGAGATTGAGCAGCTCAGGAGCCCTCCTCTTGTCGTCGGGGAGATCATCGATATCATCGATAACAACCGGGTCATCGTCAGGAGTAGCGCAGGACCGCGTTTCCTGGTCAGGGTCTCGCAGTTCATCGAGCCCAAGGATCTCAAGGCCGGAAACCGGTGCACGCTGAACCAGCAGTCGCTGGCGCTGATCGAGGTGCTGCCGCAGAACTACGATCCGCAGGTCTATGGGATGGAAGTTGAAGAACGGCCCGACGCGGACTATACTGATATCGGCGGGCTTGAAAACGAGATTAGAGAGGTGAAGGAGGCGGTGGAACTCCCGCTCAAGAGGCCAGACCTCTTCGAGAAGGTGGGGATCACCCCGCCAAAGGGAGTGCTCCTCTATGGGCCGCCGGGCACCGGCAAGACCCTGCTGGCACGGGCGGTAGCGCGTGAGACGAACGCCTACTTCCTCAGGGTGGTCGGGTCTGAACTGGTGCAGAAGTACATCGGGGAAGGCGCGCGCCTGGTCCGTGAACTCTTCGAGCTTGCAAAGGACAAGGCACCGACGATCATCTTCATCGACGAGATCGATGCGGTGGGGGCGCACAGGACCGAGTCGATCACCTCTGGCGACCGCGAGGTTCAGCGGACTCTGATGCAGTTGCTGGCCGGGATGGACGGTTTCGATACAAGAGGCGATGTGAAGGTCATCGGGGCGACGAACAGGATCGATATTCTCGACCCGGCCCTTCTGCGGCCAGGACGGTTTGACCGGATCATCGAGATCCCCCTGCCTGACCCTGAGGGGCGTCTCTCGATCCTGAAGATCCATACAAAAGGGATGAACCTTGGATCTGACGTCGACCTCGTGGGGATTGCCAAAATAACCGAGGGGCGGAATGGCGCGGACCTGCATGCGATCTGTATGGAGGCCGGGATGTTTGCCATCAGGGATGAGCGGACTGAGGTCTGTCATGAGGACTTTGTCCGTGCGATTCAGAAGGTCTCTTCAGGTTTTGTCCGGCCGCCTATCAAGAATACGTTCGGCGAGATGTTCGCCTGAATATTTTTCTTTTTTTTTGTTTTGTGACTCTGTAGAAACCATCAAGATGGTTCTCTTCAGCAGAGGACGGTACGCCACTCACACTCCCCCGCGACATGATAGATCGAGGACGGCACCATCCTCGTCATGGTCGTTCATTCAACCTTCCTGATCTCATCGTAGTCCCGGGGGTCTGGAGGCAGCGCCCCCAGCCAAAGAGGGGGGAAGGCGAGTGTATCACACTCATACATTTGCCTTCACAGGAATCTCCGGCTCTGTAGAAATCTTCTTGATGAATCTGGCGGGGTGCGCGTGCCGCCCCCCGGTCAAAGAGGTAGGAAGGCGGGTGACACACCTCTCCCCACACAGTATGTGAGGATTTCTACAATGCCGAAAATTTGGTTCTGTAGAAAATCTCACTTTTTTGGTTTGAGTATGATTCAACCGCCTTCCCGTATCTTCTCGCCGGGGGCGCTGCCCCCGGACCCCCCGGGATCGCGATAGGGGCGGGAAGGCATCATGGGTAACTGTGGCGGGGGTGGTGCCGTCCTCGACCTCTCGTGTGGCGGGGGGACCGGGGGGCGGCAAGCCCCCCGCCAGAGAGAGTCATCCAGAGGGTTTCTACAGAACCGGATTGTCCTCTTTTTTGCGCTGTAGAGAGCGCTCGGCAAAATTCCTATCTCCCAAGGGCGGAGGAGAGATGACGCTCATCAGATCTCTGGTGCCGCCGCTGATGCCCCGTCATGATCGGCGAGAATGGGGCGCCGTCTCTCATAACTGCGAAGAATTTCGCAGTTACAGGATTGATTATCGTGGAAGACGTCTGATCATATCCAGACTATGAAGACGATCCACACCCTCATCATCTCAAGCTGCCTCCTCCTTGTGTTCATGGCGGCCGGGTGCACCTCATCGGCTGGCGCCCCTGAAGACGCCGATGGGACACTTGTCGAATATCACCTCAGCGGCGGGTTCATGGGCGCCAATGAGACCGTTGTTGTCTATGCGAACAAGACCGCAGTCGTCACCAGGCACGGCGAAGAGACACTCGTCCCCCTCGATCAGATGACGGTGGACAACATCACGGGTTTCATCACCTCTGATGGCTATCAGGCGCTCGGGTCGGAGTACCGCCCGGCATTCCAGGGCTACGACCTCTTCTCGTACCAGGTGACGGCCGCAGACAAGACGATCTGTGCAGAGGATGGGGCGGTCCCGCCGGCGCTGACCGGGCTCATCGACGAGTTGAACGGGATCGCAACCCGTGCACTCTAATTTTTTTTATTGTTCAGTTTTGGAGAATCAAACTCGGACTCGAAGACCTACGAGTCATATCGAGCTCGCTCGTGCCCGCTTCATCCCAGGCGTTCTGGGGAGACAAATGGTAGTGAGTGCGAGAAAATTTCCAATTTTAGTTCTGTAGAATCCCTCTTGATGAATCCCTCTGTCGGGGGGCTTGGCCGCCCCCCGATCCCCCCGCCACAATACGATAGGTCGCGGATGGCGATCCCCCCGTCATGGTCATCGATTTTGCCTTCCCGACCTTATCGTGCTCCCGGGGGTCCGGGCGGCAATCGCCCCCGACCAAAAAGGTAGGAAGGCGGGTGACACACGTCTCATCCACACAATTGGTGCGAACGTGACCCCTCCACCTTCCCACATCTTCAGGTCATGGACTCCGCCCTCCAACCCTCGGAAGGTAGATAGGGCTTGGAAGGTAGAATGAACGAAGGTGAAGAGAGTGTTGCTGACTTCGACCATATCATCGTCTGGCTGGGGGCTTGCCGCCCCCCGAACCTCCCACCATACGATTAGTCGTGGACGTAACATCTCTCTTCAGGTTCACCGGCCTTCCCGTCCCCATCGCCATCCCAGGGGTCTGGAGACGAGGGAGAAGACGACGAATGCATGGGTGCGCGATGAAAAAAGTGGGATCTCTCCATTGTCATCCATCACTCTCAATCGGCGAGGAGGAGGGCCGGAGTGTTTTGGGATGACCTCGCAGTATGCTTGAGGCATCCTCTCGCTTCATGAGCGATTCTACAGAGCCGTTGTTTCGCCACACCCCGTGCCAAGGCGGCACCTCAGTCGACCCGCCTGATTGGCGGGAGGAGGTATGACCCGTCCAGGACTGCCCGGTCAGGTTGGTACATCCGCATGATCGGCCTGAACTCTCCTTCAGGTGCAGGAAGCCAGTTCGACTCCTTCTCTGGCCCTGGCGAGTCGTACTGGATATAGATGTCGAGCGAACCGTCGTCGTGGTACTGCAGTCCGGGGGTGCGGTCGCCGATGGAATAGCGACCGATGGGATTTTCGACCAGGAGATAGTCGGGCGAGGAGTACATCGTCACCGACCAGAAGGCGCCGACCGGGGGGAGGCGGTCGAAGTGGAGGAGATAGCGGTGTTTGCCTGTGAGGAGATCGCCCTCGCCGTCCTCGTAGGTCCAGGGATATGCCGCCTCATACCCGTGGTTGCCGAAGAGCCCGGCCCGCGCCGCCGCACGGCGCATGAAGTCCCCACCGGTCCATGCTTCCTCCTGCACCGTCCCGACCTCGAAGAACCTGGTGTTGTAGTCCCAGAGGTGCGTGGTGTACAGCCACCCGTTCACCTTCGGGAGGGCACGTCTGATGTAGGCCTTGATCCCCTTCTCGGCCGCGGTCCGCCCGAGGGTCAGCACCGCAGCGGTCTCAGGCTCTGGATCGAGGTACGGGCTCTCTTTTTCGATGAGCCCGAGCGGGGCGAAACATGCGAGGTACTCGCGCTCGTCAGCAGGAGGCGGAAAGGCTTGCATCCAGACCCGCATCTCCTCCCAGACCATGAGGTCGGCCCTAACCCCGGGGCTGGGTGCAGGGAACGGCCAGTCTCCCTGGCGTCGTTCTCCGATATCCAGGGCGGCCCCAGGCCAGGCGTGGAGAGGGGTGAGGGTGTACTGCTGCTGGAGGGCGCGGACCGCGGGCACATCGTCGGCCCCGCTCACCGCCGTCCGCCCGATGATGACCATGAGGTCGGTCGGCGCCTTGACCTCGGCCACGCCCTCAGGAAGAGTCCCCTCCCAATCTGGTCCGACAAAGGCATAGATCCCCTCCTCTGTCCCGGTCGCACGCCGGCCCAGATATGCAAAGTTGTTCGTCCATGCGTCCACGCACTGCATGACATAGTAGCGTCCATGGGTCTCTGGGAGATGGAGGACCACCGGTTCGGGGCCCACGTCGAGGACCGCGACCGAGTACAGGGTGTCGTTGTTGGGCGAGACCACCTGCCTGAACCCAGGGTCGAGCAGCCGGTCGGCATGCCAGAAGGTGTTCACCGGGGCGCCCATCGCCCCCTCGATCCCGCGTGTCATCATCGTCAGAGTGCGGACACACTCGGTCAGCGGGTAGCCATACAGGTAGGCGTCCTGTGCAAGCCCGACAATCTCCTCATATCTCTTCTCTTCTGCCAGTACCGCTCTCAATCTATATCCCCCCAGCGTGGGAGGCTTGACTTCGGAGTATATGAATGTTCACCGTTCGTAGCAGAGGGGCGGGTCCTGGCCTGCTGCCCCTAGGGAGAGATCGATCGAGAGAGATGTCCCTGACCTCCTCAAAACCCTTATCACTCTCCGGTGCAACAGGGCACCCGAAGAGGATGACCAAGGTCTTCATCGACACCAACCTGTTCCTGGGGCTGTACGGTGCAGGCGAGGATTTTCATACAGTCATGGGAGAGATCGAACGGCTGAAGCCCGATCTCATCATCCCTGAGACCGTCCTCGACGAGTTCCTCCGTAACAGGGACCGCCTTCTGGGACACCATGCAAGAGAGTTGAGAAACGCCGCCGGGGCTGTCCTGGACCCGCCTTCATTTCTCAGAGACTCGCCGGAGGCCGCCGTTTACGGCGAGGCGTCAGAGCGGTACATCCGTGCTCTCCTGGCCCTCGCCGAGAAGGTCGAGGCGATGATCACCGAGAAGAGGAACGACCCGGTCTGGGCAGCCATCGAGCACCTTGCCACCGATCCCGAGGTGCGGGTGATCAGGTGGACTGGCGAACACTTGAGCCGGGCCCAGAGCCGTAAACTCGTTGGCAACCCCCCAAAGACCGAGCGGGGCCAGACCGTCGGGGACGAGATGATCTGGGAGATCCTCCTCGACGAGGCACAGGACGACCTCATCGTCATCACTCGCGATCAGACCTATCGCAACCACCTCTCCTTTCTCATCCACGAGTTCAGGCAGCGGACCACCCACCGTCTCCTCGTCGACGACCGGATCTCCGTGGCCCTCCGGGCGACCGGCAGGGAGCCGTCCGAGGCGCTGCTCAGGCTCGAAGGAGAGGGATGAAAGTCCCAGGACGGGAGAGGTGAGGGCGAAATCCTGACGTTGTAGGAACCTTTTTGTGGGGGGCGTGCCGCGACACGATAGGTCGAGGACGGCAGCACTCTTTTCATGTTTTATCTACTCTGCCTTCCCGACCCCCTATCGTGCTCCCGGGGGTCTGGGGGCAGCGCCTCCGGCCAAAAAGGGGTAGGGAGGCGGGTGACACACGTCTCCCCAACACAATAGGTGAGGGTTTCTACAGAGCCGAAAAACGCAATTTTACCCCTGCTCATGAGAGACAATCAGTGATGGGATGAAGACGACAGACCTATGAGAGTCTCCACGCCCTCCCCCACCCACTCCTTTTATCCCCTCAGCAGTGTTCATGGAGATCGATCACATGCACCGTCTCATCAGGCTCCTGGTCCAGGTCTCACGGGCGCTTGCGTATGTCCTCGTCTTCTCTCTTGGCGTTCCGATTCTTCTCGACCTTGTGCTCGGCCTCCAGGGCGCCCCGCTTCTTGGGCTGGTCACTTCGAGTTTCCTCTTCCAGGCTGCCGCGGCCGCCGTCGGGGTCTCGCTTGGCCTCCACCCGGCCCTCATCCTCCTGGTCATGACCTCCTTCGCCCTCGGGATGGTGCTTGCGATCTTCCAGGTCTGCGACACCTCCTCAGAGCAGTCTGAGCGGGTCAATCGGTGGATCAGGGGGATCGGCGAAAAGGCGAAGAAGATCAGAATCCTCGACAAATATGGGGTCTACTCGCTCATCTTCATCTCCTGGCTCCCTGGCCTCGGGCTGTATGCCTGCCCGGTCATCGCCTGGATCTTCGGGTGGAAACGGAAGCCTGCGGTGCTCTTCATCCTCCTAGGGTGGTTCCTCGCCTCCCTTGCCGTACTCGTCACCTCCCTCGGGCTCGTCAAGATCGTCTTCTGAGGCCGGGAGACCGGAAAGCTTTATTCAGGGTCATGACGTAGAGTGGCCGTCCATCACCAGACCTGATCGCACCGACCGCCACAGATCATCGGTATTCCGTCTTTGAGCACCCTGGCACACTATTCGTCTGGAGAACGGCACGCCGGAGGGAGAAAATGGAAGAAACCGGTGCACCAGTCATATATGAGGGCTTTGAACTGCCATGGTGGGCCGTGGTGCTCGAGGGGATCGCGGCTCTCGTCATCGGGATCCTCCTCCTGACCAGTCCTGGGATCACGATGGTCGTGATCGTCCAGTTCCTTGGGATCTTATGGCTCTTTGGAGGGGTCCTGGCGCTCATCGGCGCGGTATCGATCCGTGAGAACAGGGGATGGAACATCCTCTCGGCGGTCCTCGGGATCCTCGCCGGGATCGTGATCCTGCTCTATCCTGTCTATGCCCCGTTCGTGCTCCTGGCCTTTCTGATCATCGTGCTTGGGATATGGGGGATCATATACGGGATCACCAGACTTGTCTGGGCCATGCGAGGCGGGGGCGTCGGGACCGGGATCCTCGGGCTCCTGAGTCTGGTCTTCGGGGTGATCCTTCTCATCAACCCGCTCATCGGCGCCGTCACGCTCCCGTTTGTCTTCGGGGCCTTCGCCGTCGTCGGCGGGATCTTGGCGATCATCGCCGGGATCAGGGCGAGGTGAATAATTTTGGAGGACGCGGCGATGATGAGTCGCAAATGAACGGCTCGGAGTCTAATCATAGGGGGGACATACACAATGGCATTTGGACCGGTACAGCTCTTCGTGATCGGGTTTGAAGACCCTGACTTCCACGGGGAGATCCTGGAACAGTTGAGAAAAGTGCGGGAGGAGGGGTTGCTCAGGCTCATCGACCTCCAGTTTGTCTGGAAGGACGAGGACGGGAACCTCACTTCCTTTGAGGAGACCGACCTTTCCGAGGAGGAGGCCGCCCGCTTCGGCGCGGTCATCGGTGGGCTCATCGGCTACGGTGCCGCCGGACGAGAAGGGGCGCGGGCCGGGGCAGAGGCAGGTGCGATGAGGGTCTCAGAGCGGGACTTCGGGCTTACTGTGGACGACCTCGACGACATCAGTCTCTCGATCCCGCCAAACTCCGCCGCGGCGATCATGCTCGTCGAGCACCAGTGGGCGCTTGAGCTGCGAGACGCAGTGAGGTCGGCGGGCGGCGTGGTCCTCACGCAGGGGATGCTGACGCCTGAAGTCCTGATGAGTGTCGGCGCCGAACTTGCCGAGGCGGTGGAAGCGGCTGAGGAAGAGGAGAGGAAGAAGATCCCGATCGCTGCACGCTGAAGGGGCTCCGCGAACCAGGGGGATAGATGGAAGGGCAGGCTGGACTGAAGAAATGGGGCGTCCTCGTCGTTGTCTGCCTGGCCATCTTCATCATGGTCATCGACACGACCATCATGAACGTCTCCATCTCGGCCCTGGTCGTCGAACTCGACACCACGGTCCCGGCGATCCAGTCGGTCATCGCGATCTACGCCTTGATCATGGCTTCGTTCATGCTCTTCGGGAGCAGGATGCAGGACGTGATGGGGCGGAAACGCGCTTTTCTTTTTGGGGTGGTGCTGTACGGCATCGGCACCTTCGTCGCCTCGATGAGTTGGAACATCGGGGTGCTGCTCGTCGGGTGGTCGGTCTTCGAGGGGGTCGGGGCCGTCTTTATGATGCCGGCGACGGCCACCTTCCTCACCGCGGCATATTCAGGGCGGGACCGCGCCGTCGCCTTCGGGGTCTGGGGCGGGGTCGCGGCGGCTGGTGCGGCCTTTGGTCCGATCATCGGGGGTTACCTTACCTCATTTTATTCCTGGCGCTGGGCCTTCAGGCTCGAACTCCTGGTCGTCATCGTCATCCTCCTCGCCTCGGTCCTCCTCTCTGGTTCGAAGCCCACTGAAAAATTCAGGAACCTCGACTTTGTCGGGATGGCGCTTTCCTCTGCCGGGCTCTTCCTCATCGTCATCGGGATCCTCCAGCTCAAAAACCTTGGAGTGTGGAGGGTCATCCCCTTTTTCATCGGGGGCGGGCTCCTCTTGCTTGCGATCTTCTTCTGGTGGGAACGGCGGGTGAGGCAGGCCGGGGGGGTCCCGCTTGTTGAGACCTCCCTCCTAGGTGACCGGATGTTTCTTGTCGGCAACCTCGTTGGGAGTCTCCAGACTGCGGTTTTTGCCGGGTTCCTCTTCATCATCCCGGTCTTTCTCCAGTCGGTCACCGGTATCGGGGCATTCGAGACCGGGATCGCCCTCCTCCCGATCTCGATGGCCGTCTTCATCGTCTCGATCGGGGGGGCCAGGTTCTCGGCGGTGATCGACTCGAAGTACCTCGTCCTCATCGGGATGGCCCTCGGGATCTGGGGGACGGTGATGCTCAGGGACATCTTCAGCGTGGAGACGACCGCCGAGATGATCGTTCCCGGCTCTGTAGTCTTCGGCGTCGGGATGGGGCTCGTCCTCTCCCAGATCACCAACCTCACCCTCTCAGCCGCCCCTGAGGAAGAGCAGACCGACGCCTCGGGCGTTCTGAACACGACCAAGCAACTCGGCACCTCGGTGGGGACCGCCCTCATCGGCGTCGTCCTCCTCATCTCGGTCTTCTCAGGCCTGCTTGCCGCCGTCGACGCCTCGGGCTACTTTGAGGGGATGGAGCGCGAGGAGATCGCAGGCGAGATCGACCGGTGGGTCGAGAAGATGGAGACCGGGACACCAGAGGAGATCCCGACGCCTGTGCTCGCCGAGGCCGAGCGAGTCGCGGACGCCTCGATTAGTCAGGCGATGAAGTCTTCGTTCGATGCGATCCTGGCCCTCCTCTTCATAGGATTTTTTGCATCCTTCCTCATCCCGCAGGTCAGGAGAGAGGGGGGGAGGGTGAGATGATTCTATTTTGTAGGCTCTGTAGCCGCCCCCCGAACCCCCCCGCCACATGATAGGTCGAGGACGGCAGCACCCTTGTTACAGTTGCCCATGATGCCTTCCCACACCACCGTGCCGGGGGCTCTGCCCCCGGACCCCCCGGACCACGATAGGGTCGGGAAGGCATATTCGAAGTCTATGAAAAGGGATTGTCGTCCACGACCTATCGTGATGCGGGGGGCAGAGCCCCATGGTGGAGGATAGGGTTTAGAAATTCTAGAACGAAAAATTCTATTCTCATAGTCTCTTGCCGGGGGCTCTGCCGTCCTCGACCAATCGTGCGGCCGGGAGACCGGGGGTGCAACCCCTCACCATCGAGAAGAGCCAGGAGGATTTCTACAGAGCCCAATCACCATCTATCGCTCTCTTCTGCGACGGTAGGATCGGAACATTTTGGGATGACCTCTGTGTGAACTCTTCGCGTCGTGACAAATCAAAGATTTTTTCGAACTCGCCCCTGCTTGTTTTTCCAGGAGGAAGATTGAGCCGGGAAGGCAGAGGACTGATCGTCCAGAAGGTGTTTCTGTTCTCTTTGCGTCAAGTCCATGCGGGGGTTCGGGGTGATCAAATCTTTATTCAACACTATAAAGCCGATATTCTGGATCATTTTCATAGTTATCCCTCACCTCTTCTTGGACCGAGTATGATTCACCCGCCTTCTCCCATGTTCTCGCCGGGGGCTCGGCCCCCGGACCCCCAGGGAGCACGATAGGACTGGAAGGCAGAATAGATGACCATGAAGGGTGATGCGGTCCTCGATCGATCGTGTTGTGGCGGGGGGTTCTGGGGGCGGCCAAGCCCCTCCGCCAGAGAGATGCATCAAGAGGATTTTCACAAAGCCGAAACAATCTTCACCTCCCCCACCACTTCTGGCACCATCACGGGGGAGTGAGGTATGGAACCAGAACGGATCTCATATCATGCGTCGGTGAAGACGGCGTATGAACGTCTGAAAAAAGACGGCATCTCGAATGTCTGGGACCGGTACGAGGCCCAGGGTCTGGGCGGCGAACCCGACCAGCGCTGCGCCTTCTGCACCGGCGGCGTCCGCTGTGACTTCTGCTCCAATGGCCCCTGTCGGGCCGACGCTGCGAAGGACAAACGCGGGGTCTGCGGGATCTCAGCCGACGGCATGGCGATGCGTATGATGCTCCTGCGCAATGTGATGGGGGCCTCGACCTACCACTACCACTGCGAGCAGACGGTGCGGACCCTGCGCGAGACTGCCCGTGGCAGGACGCCGTACCGGATCCGCGAGCCTGAGAAACTCGTCGCCTTTGCGAGGCGGCTCGGCGTCCTCACCGGCGGCGAGGACGCGGAGGTGGCGCTACGTCTCTGCGACTTCCTGGAGAGAGATTTTCACCGGCACACCGAGGAAGAAAGCGTGATCGTCGAGCGGCTCGCCCCGCGTGAACGGCGGAGAGTCTGGCAAGACCTTGGAATCTTTCCTGGCGGGATCTATGGGGAGATGATGCGCACCACGAGTTCGTGCCTCACGAACGTGGACGGGTTCTACCTCTCGCTCGTCAAAAAGGCGCTGCGCCTCGGGGTAGCGATGGCCTACCAGAGCCAGGTGGTCCTGGAGACCTTGCAGGACTGCCTCTTCGGGACGCCCATGCCCCACTCGATCAGGGTCGACCTCGGCGTCCTGGACCCAGACCATGTGAACATCCTTCCGAACGGCCACGAGCCCTTCCTCGGGTTTGCGCTGGTGGAGCGTGCGAAGGACCCGGCCTGGCAGGCGGCGGCACAGAAGGCCGGGGCAAAGGGGATCAGGGTCATCGCCAATATCGAGACCGGACAGGAGATGGTCCAGCGTCTCCAGATGGACGAGGTCTTCTGGGGGTATACGGGGAACTGGATCATGCAGGAGGCGGTGCTCGCCACCGGGGCGGTCGACGTCTTTGTGGCCGACATGAACTGTTCGCTCCCGCTCGACCCGGTGTACGCGGAGAAGTATCATTTCAAATTGGTTCCGGTCTCTGACCTCGTCGCCTTCGAGGGAGTCGAGGACCGGGTGGACTACGACCCGGTGCAGGCCGATGCACAGGCGGACGCCTTGCTCCAGATGGGGGTCGAGAATTTCAAGGCGCGACACGGCACCGTCGAACCGCTCGCCGGGCTCCCGGTGGGAGAGGCAATCGCCGGGTTCTCCCAGGAGAGCATTGTCGCCGCGCTCGGTGGGAGTCTTGCCCCGCTCCTCGAGGCGATCAAGGACGGGAGCATCCAGGGCGTCACCGCCCTTGTCTCCTGCACCACCCTCAGGGACCGCGGGCAGGACGTCCACTCGGTCGCGGTCGCAAAGGAGTTGATCGCACGCGACATCCTCGTCCTCTCGATGGGATGCGGGAACGCGGCGATGCAGGTCGCCGGGCTCTGCTCTCCTGAGGCCGCCGCAGAGGCCGGGCCTGGACTGAAAAAGATCTGCACCGCCCTCGGCATCCCGCCGGTCCTCTCCTTTGGGACCTGCACCGACACAGGCCGGTGCGCCGACCTCGTCGCGACGATCGCCGACGCCCTCGGCGGGGTGCCGGTGACCGCCCTGCCGGTGGCGGTGGCGGCGCCCGAGTACATGGAACAGAAGGCGACGGTCGACGCCATCTTCGCCCTCGCCTTCGGGCTGTACACCTATGTCAACCCGGTCCCGACCATGACCGGGGCGCCCAGACTGGTGACCCTGCTCACCGACGAGATCCAGGGGTTCACCGGCGGGGTACTGGCCCTTGAGAAGGACGCCGCGGCGGCGGCCGAGGGGATCGCCGGGCACATCAGGGAGAAGAGAGCCGAGCTTGGAATATGAGGAGATGAATTGAGATGAAGATCGTCAATCTTGCCGAGGTGCCTGTCTACCCAAACCCCCATCATGTGGACGCCAGAAAAGTCTATAGAAAAGTCTATGACTCCAAAGACGCCGTCGCCATCGTCATCACTCTCAAGCCTGGAGAGGCCCTGAAACGGCACATCACCCCGGTGGACGTCTTTTTCTACGTCCTTGAGGGGACCGGTGTCGTCGAGATCGGTGACGAAGGAGCACGTGTGGACCGAGACCACCTTGTCAAGAGCCCGGCCGGGGTTCCGCACCGGTGGTCCAACGACGCAGACCAGGACTTCAGGGTGCTGGTGGTCAAGGTGCCGCGGCCGACAGGGGCTACAAAGCTGCTCTGAACGACGAAGGCCGCGTTTCCCCCGGGACAAAGATAGGGCCTGGAAGGCAGAGGTCCGATCATGCGGGAGAAGTCTCTGTCCTCTGTTCATTAAGCATGAAGGGATCTGAAGACAATAAATCCTCATACAAACCATCCAGATTGATCTCTGGGATCATTTTCATAGAGGTCATCCATAAATTCTCCTCCTCCAAGAAGATAGCGATGGATGGTGGTGGGGAGATCCCCTCCTCTTCGTTGCGCACCCATGCCTCCATCACCTTCCGACACCGCTGCGCCGGTGGCTCCCTCGAAAATAGAATATTATCTCAAGCTCGCTGACGCTCGCAGCCACTTCACACCTGGGATTGTGATTGGGGCAGGAAGGCAGAGAGAAGATCATGAAGATGGATGGGATGCAATACCCCTCAAATCTTCATCAACGGGGGGTTCGGGGGTGCGAGCGCCAGCGAGCTTGAGAAGATCTTTGATCTTCGAGTATGACTGGAAAGAGTTGAGAAAATCTTTGATCTTCGAGCGGCGAGTCTCCCCTGTCGAGGATATGGTCAGAATTTATGGAGAGAATCGCTTTGATTCGAGGAGATATTCAGCCACAGATTGTTTTGGGATATGCTCATAGTAAACTCTCACCTCTCGCAGATGAGAGCGTGACTCAACTGCCTCCCTCTAATCATACTTTTTTACTTACACTACACTGATCAGGACTTTGAAAAATCTCCCCTCATGTTCGACATAAATCGGCCTGTCAACGGTGCTGTTGTGTAAAACCCCTCTGAGTATCCCTGAATCCTATGGGCCAAAGATGCAACCTCAGTGGATTGCAGTTCTTATGTAGAAGTATTCTCCTTCATATTCGACGTAAATCGGCGTGTCACTCGTATGGTTGTAGATATACTCCTGACCAAATTCTTCAAGCGCCGGAGACATTCTGAGTTCAGGCGCCGGTACGCTATCATCATTTTCTTTGAACGCTTTTCCGAGTGATGGCCACTTCTCAAAGTCCTCCTCAGTGAGATGGACGACGACCCCGTCTACGGTTTCGCTCTCATTTAACGCGAATACCCTGAGAGTAGGGGGTTCAGTGCTTTCCCGGTACAGCCCATACCCTGCGTATGCCACAAAGAGGAGGAAAGCGATGCCGAGGAGGGTCAGTCCTAATTTGATATTAGGGTGACTTTTTTTCGAGGTCATAGTTTTCTCCTAAATTTTCAAGTTTTTTTAGTCATCAAATAGTGAAAATGAGATTCTTTTGACTCTGTAGAAATCCTCTTGAT